>DASRHX010000530.1:0-17464 GCA_035650295.1 Bryobacteraceae bacterium
CGCCTCCCAAGAAGGAGAGCACGAGATTCTCGGTAATGATCTGGTTGGCGAGGCGGCCGAGACCGGCGCCGAGCGCCAGACGGGTTCCCATCTCCTTGGTCCGCACGCTGGTGCGGGCGACCACCAGTCCGGCCGCATTGAGAGCGCCGATCAGCAGGAGAAGGCCTGCGCCGCCCCACAGCAGGCGAAGGCTCCCCTTGATGTCGCGAACGACATAGTCCTTGAACGGCATGACCTTTGTTTCGAATCCGGCGTTGATGACGATCTGCCGCATCGCGGGGAAGCGGTCGAGATTGGCGGCGTTTAGCGCGTTCACTTGCGACTGCACCTGCTGAAGCGTCGCTCCCGGCTTCAGCCTGCCGGCGTTGAACCAGTTGTTGCTATGAAGCCCTTCTTTCTGTTCCGGCGTGAGAGCGAGGGGAATCCAGAAGAGTGCTTCTGGATTGTAGAAGACGAATTTCTCGGGCATCACGCCGATGACGGTGAAGGCACGGCCGCTGAGGCGGATGTCTCGGCCGATGGCGCGCGGATCGCCGCCGAAAAGCCGCTGCCACAAGCTATGGCTGAGGACGACCTTGAACTCGTTGCCGATTTCTCCTTCGCTCTCGTCAAAGGTGCGTCCGTGCACGGGGCGAACGCGAACGAGCTTGAACCAGGAGGGAGTGACGACCATGCCGATGAGGCGTTCGGCGGAAGTTCCGGTCTCGAGAACGCGGAACGTGTTGTTGAACATCGCCTGATCGCGCAACGCCGTGACGGCGCGCCGGCGGCCGGTGTAATCGCCACCGGAGCTCCAGGACATTTCACCGGAGACGGCCTTGGGATAGCTGTTGGCCATCAGGATGATCTCATTGGCGTTGGGCACGGGCAGCGGCCGCAGCAGCACGCCGTAGACGGCGCTGAAGATGGCGGTATTGGCTCCGATACAAATCGCCAGCGTCAGGACGATCAGAGCCGAATAGCGGGAGTACATGCGAATCGAGCGCAACCCGTGCCGTAGATCGCGTCCGATGGATTCGAAAATGTTCATGAGGCTCATTTCGTGCGCTTCTTCCATTACAAGAGTGCGGTTACCAAGGGAACGCCGCGCCGCCGCGCGCGCCTCGGCGGGAGAGAGTCCAGCGGCAATGGCATCGCGTTCGGCCAGTTCGAGATGGGCCTCGATCTCGCCGTCGAGTTCGCGGTCGAGGCGGCGCGAAGCGAAGAGCGCAGCCAGGCGCGCGAAGAGGGTCCGTAGGCGCATGATTAACCTTCCAGAAACCGCGCCACCAGCGCCGACGTGCTCTCCCAGTTGGCGATTTCGATGCGCAACTGTTTGCGGCCGGCCGGGGTCAACGAGTAGAACTTCACTTTGCGCCCTGTCTCGGAGACGCCCCACTCGGTGCCAATCCACCCTTGTTGCTCCAGCCGAATGAGGGCGGGATAGATCGAGCCTTGGTTCAGGCGCAGCGCATCGCCCGACACCTGCTCGATGCGCCGCGCCAGACGGTAACCGTGGAGAGACCCCATGGATTTGAGGGTCTTCAGTATGAGAAGGTCGAGCGTGCCGTGGGGCACTTCGGATTTGGACCCAGACATGTTGACTTTCTACAGGTCGAGTGTAGGAGAGGATATGTAGGAAGTCAACAGGTGCGCCAGGGATGAAAACCGCGGGAATCGAAAGACGCCGGCGGCTGGAGCCGGCGTCTTCATCTTTTCGTGCACCCTCAGAACCGCTTCACGCCTTCGGCAATCTGTTGCGCGATCGCCAGAAACTGCGACGTTGTAAACTGCTCGCCCACCTGAAATCGGGTCGCTCCGCTCACTATGGGCAAATATCGGTCCTCCCCGCCCACCTTGGTCCATAGCGCTTCTACATACACCTCCGGAATCCGGAGCAGCCGCGGCGGCGCTCCGCCGGGAACAGCCTGCGGAGCCCCGGGCTGAATCAGGCCGAACAGGCGGTCGTAGGAACGCGCGAGTTCCGCGCCGTGGGAGACACTGTTCACCTTGAGCGACCCATCCCGGCTGGACCGGAGAACATCCGCCACCACGGCCGTGCTTGGTGCGTGGTACATCACTCTCCAACCCACCTGTTGCGCGTTGTTCAGCGCATTCGGCATGCTGAGTTTGTCTAGCGGCACCGAATAGAGAGCAAGCCCTCCGACTTCTTGCGGACTCCGCTGGATCTGGTCCAACAGCTCCCGCTCGGTCCAAATGTGATTGGGCAGCTTTTCGAGAAATGCTTTCAAGACGTCATTGGGAACGTCGGGCAGCTTCCCTGGCATTTTCGATCTCCCTTCTCATTCTTTGACCCGATACGAATGGGTCCACTCACCCCGCCCCGCCTGGTAGGCTTCAGCGAAGTCGCTGTACTCCATCGTCGAATCGATGTACCACGGATCCCTGATTTTCAGCATCCGCGCCCCCGACGGGGCGATGGAATATCCGGCAATCACGACGAAGTGCCCGCCCCCGTCCGGCCCAAGCCAGCCGATTCTCGCGCACACCGGAAAGTTGGCGTCCAACTCCCGCTGGAGGTCCTCGAACGCCAGCGGGAAATCGAACATATCCAAAAATCGGCCCACGGCCCCCAATGCCAAATCCAGTGGCTGCGCCTGGTTACACTCCTGTTTTTTTGGGCAACACTCGACTCCCGGAGTCAGCGCATTCGCGATCGTGCATTGCTCGCGTGGTGCTCCCGTGGTGAGATACGCGTCGATGCTGGCTGCCACCGCGGCCCAGCACCACAGGTCCATCAGTTGCGTTTGGATGGTGAACGGCATGGAATTGCCTCCCGCTGGCGTCGGGGCCTAGTCGTCGCCGTCCTCGTCGAGGCCAACCCCAATCGGCGGATCCTGTCCGCCCCCCGACTCGGAAATCGCTCCGGCTGAACAGATGATCACCGGTCCGAACATGATTGTGATCCCGGAATTGCCCGTTCCTCCGCCGCCGGAAGTGGTGGGGTCCTGGCCCCCGCCCTTGGCAGGCTTCGCGTTCGGATCCACCACCGGTTTGTCAGCCTCGGCCTTCGGCGCTGTGGGTACCGGGCGCGTAACCGCTGCCGCCTCTCGCGGCGCCACCGCCGCCGCACTCGTCGTCCGCCCCCCAATCACGTCCGGCGGCTTCGAGTGATGCTCCGCCAGTTCCAGCGATACGGCATCCGGAGGACGGTCCTTGATCTTCGGAACGTCGCCCTTCGGCTTGGGACGGCTCGTTTCAATTCGATAGGTGACCGTCACCGTGGTGCCGCCCGCCTTAATCGTGTTTTCAATTAACATCGTCCTACCCCCTCTTTCGCGGATTATTTGCGCTGGGCATCCGCCAGCAATTTCAGAAAGCGAGAATCGCGCCGCAAGTCCGCCAAATCTCGTTCGCGGCTGAGATCCTCCAAAACGCCGCGGCGGGCCGGAGACAGGATCCGCAGCGTGTCCTCGCGCTGGCCCAAGGCTTCATACGTCTCCGCCGCCGCGCGCAAAACATAGGTATCGTGCGGTGCGAGTTGCATCGCCTGACCGATCTCCGACGCCGCCCTGCGGCGGTCGCCAAGCCATGCGTGACTGTAGGCGACATAGGCTCGCGCCAGGCTGCCCCTCGGATTGTTCGCGATCTCTCCTTCCGCCAGTTCGGCCGCCCGCTGATAGGCACGCCGCTCGTCGGCCTGCAATCCCAAATGGCGATACGCGCTTCCCAGATTCGCCCACAGCGAATATCGCTCCGGCCACCGGCGTAGCGCTCGGTTGAAGTACGTCACGGCTTCCTGGTCGCGGCCCTGCTGCATCAGGCAAAACCCCAGGTTGTTGAGTGCCGTCGGCGTTTCGCCCATGTCGATGGCAATCCGCAACTCCTTCTCCGCCTCGGGATATCGGCCCGCCGCGCTTAGGTTGGAACCCAGCGCGAAGTGCGCGTTCGGCTCCAGCGGAATCAGTTCAACAGTTTTGGTGAACTCCTCGATTGCTTTGTCATACTCCGCGCGGCTCGCGTAGTAGCCCCCGAGAGCGTATCGATTCCGGTGATACCCGGGCTCCACCTCCACCGCCCTCTGCAGCGCCGCCAGCGCATGCGCGTCGTCGTTGGCTGCCAAGTATGACATCCCGAGCCGCCGGTGCGCATCTCCCCTTTCCGGCCTTAGCTCAATCGCTCTCATGTAAGCGGCCTGCGCCTGCTCCAGCCGCCCAGTGTTGGCGATCAGTAATCCGGCAATCGTCAGCACTTCGGGGCTATCCGGGTTTCGCCGTTCACCCTCGCGCGCAGCGGCCTCGCTCCGCGCGACCCATGCGCGATCGCTGGTCAACTGAAATTTCCACCAGTAACCCTCCGCCATCGCCGCGTGCGTCAGCGCCGAATCGGGATCAGCCGCCAGCGCCCGCTCGAGCAGGGGCAGAGCCGACTCGATCGTCGAATCTTTCCGCAAATACTCCAGCCCGCTCAGATAGTCCTGCAACGCCGCCGCATTTACCTGCGACCGTGCCACCAGCGCCGGCAAATGGAATGTTCCCGTCACCACGCCCGCCAGCGCCGTCGGAATGAATCGCGTCTCCTGGGGCGCGTACGTCGCCGTCCATTCACGCGTGTTCACCTGCGTCCGAGTGTCGGTTACATAGGCGCGCAGAACGATCTTGCCCTCCTGTGGATTCGTCGTCGCTCGCAGCACGTGCGTCGCTCCGAGCAGAATGCGCGCCTTATCCGGATTGTCCACATTGGCCCGCTCCGCCTCGCTTGCCGGTACCACCGAAAAGCTGGTCTTGGTACTGCCTTTGACGGTGGCCAATTGCCGCGACGTGTCCATCGCGTACTCAAACGGCAACACAGCCAACCTTACTGCTTCCGGCGGCGCCGTTGCGGCGCGATAAGCCGCCACGCCTGAGATGGTTGCCAGTAGCGCAGCCGCCGCGGCCGAGAGCAGCCATCGCCTCGTGCGCGGAGCGAGTGCCGTGGCCACCTCGCCCACCGTCATGTATCGCCGCTCAGGGTCCGCCTCGAGGCAGCGATCGATCACCGCATCCCATTTCGAGCGTTGCGTTGCGCCCTCCACGGCCGCGCCTCTTCCATACGCCAGTTCGCGCAGCATCACGCCGAGCGCATAGATGTCCGAGGCGACCGAAGGCTTCGCGCCCTTCCACAACTCCGGCGCCATGTAATCGGGCGTCCCGCCTACGGCAAACGAGGACCCTGCCTCCTGCGCGCTTTCCGGCCGGTAAGCCAGACCGAAATCGGTGATCACCGCGCGTGTCTCGCCGTCCGCCTCGATGCTGACGATGACGTTGCTGCTCTTCAGATCGCCGTGCACCACATGCTTGCGATGCGCCTCACCAAGCCCGGCGCAGAGTTGCAGCGCAATGGTGAGCGCTTCTTTCGCCGGCAACGGCCCGCCCTTCACCTTTTGCGCCAGTGTCTCTCCATCCACGAATTCCATCGTCAGGAAGTCGATTTCGCCCTGCCGCGTCGACGCTGTGTGGATCTCGAAAATCTTGCACACGTTCGGGTGGCTGATCTCTGTCGCGTTGCGCACCTCCGGCGGAAGCCGCTTGCGAAAACCTGCCATTGCGCATTTCAACGCAATGCGCTTCCCCAAACGCTCGTCTATGGCCTCATAGACGATCCCCATGCCGCCCCGCGCTATCTCGCGCACAATACGGAAACGACCCTCGAGTAACTGGCCTGGCTCGAACGGATCCTCGATCTCCAGCGCCGGAATCAGCGGAGCCCGCAGGAATCCGCCCATCTCCTGTTCGGCCTGAACGTACTTCCATACGGCATCGAACAGATCTGCCTCACCCTCGCAGGCCTCTTCTAGGTAGGATTTCCGCTCACTGGCCGGCCGCGCGAGCGCGATCTCGACCAGATTCATTACCAGTTCATCGTCCTGCGCTTTGTGAGGCACTGCCCGGCTCCATCTGCCCATACAACCAGTTGCGAGCTTCCAGCCATGTGCGCTGCATGCTCCGAAGCTTCATGCCGAGCACATCGGCTGCTTCTTCATCGGTTAGACCGAGGAAGTATTTCAACTCCACTACGGTGCACCACTCCGGCTTCGTCAGCGCAAGCTGATCGAGTAATCGGTCTACCGTCAGGGCAACTTCCAATTTGGCTGTGTCGGCGGGCATCAGATTCTGGATGTCGTCGAGTGCAACGATTTCGGCGTCCGGTCTTCCGCGGGCGTGATCGATAAGATGTCTGCGCATGGCCCTACCTGCAATAGCGAAGAAATGACCCCGGTTCCGCCAATCGCGGTCCTTGGCCGCCACTAGCCGAAAGTAGATTTGATCGACCAGTTCGGTGGCCTGCAGCGAGTGCCCTTGGCGCTCGCGGTTCATGAAATAGTGGGCCAGCCGCCGCAGGTCGGGGAGGACGCGGGTAAACAGCTCGTTCTCGGCGCCGGAGTCACCCTCGCGCCAATGCTGGAGCAATTTAGTGATATCTCCCTGTTCGGCCACAGGACATCCTAGTGCGGAATTTAGGAGAAGACTATCATGATTCATCCGCGCGTCCAGAAAAATTTTGATGGTTCTTTCAAACCCGTGTTTCTTATTCCCGGCATGGCCGGCAGCGGGGGAGGGGTAAGCCCAAGCTGCCGGCCGTCCGGGGCCGCTTACTGGGCCCGGAGGTTGACCGCGGCCGTCTGCACCGAGGCAGCCCGCCCTGTGATCAGCTCCTTCTCGATCTTCCCCGGGTTAACCGCGAGGCCGGTGGAGATGCCCGATTGCCAGACTTGCGAGAGGAAGTAGTCTTCACCGTAGCGGTTGAACACGAGTTGGTTCTTCGTGCTGTCGCCCGAACCCTTTTGGGTGCCGCGGACGAGAATAATCGCCGCCTTCGGCTTGCCCGTTTCGGTCCGGAACGTCAACACCCCGGTCGAATGGGTGACCATGTATTCGCCGGGCGGCATGAGATGCTGTCCGACGCGGAATTCGAATGGAATCGTAGCTTGCAATCTGATGCTCTGCGCTCCCAGGGAGAGGCATCCCATCAAGGCAAGAATCCCAGTTGCAAAGATTGTACGGTTCATGGTATCTCTCCTCGCTTTCTCTTTAGTTGGATTTGAGGTCTTTCGATCCTCAACACACATAGCGAGGACATAGGAAATTTCCGCCATGCGAACGTAAGAATTCCAACTGAGGGGATTTTTAGGATCTCCGGCAAGCTTCGAGCCGAGTGGCTGGCGCGCTCCCCGCTAAATTTGTACCTTGCTTCGTCTTTCCGTCCCCCAACCGCGTCTTTTCTAACAGCGCCCGCTCTCGATGCCCGCCACCTTCCATTTCCGCGCCATGACTTCGGACGGCAAACTCCGCACTGGCGTCATCGCCGGCGACACGGAGAAATACGTCGCCACCGAGCTTCGCCGCCAGGGCCTCACCCCCGTCTATATCGGTGCCCAGGCCCAAAAGGCCGCCTGGTCCATCGAGCTACCCGACTTCGGCAACCGCAAGCGCCGCAGCGTGCTCTTCTTCACCCAGGAAATCTCCACCCTCCTCACCGCCACCGTCCCCCTTGACCGCGCCCTCTTCATCACCAGCGAACTCACCGAACAAAAAGAATTCCGCCCCATCGTGCAGGAAGTCCTGCGTACCCTCAAAGGCGGCAAGTCCTTCGCCGACGCCCTCGCCGCCCACCCCAAATACTTCGGCGACCTCTACGTCAACATGGTCCGTGCCGGCGAAGCGTCGGGCTCGCTGGCCACTGTTTTCGAGCGGCTCTCCGAATTCGAACGCACTCGCGACGACCTTCGCAATTTCATCATCGGAGCCATGATCTACCCGGCCCTGCTCGGCGTCGTCGGTCTTTCGAGCATCCTCCTGCTCATGTATTACGTCGTGCCGCGCTTTGCCCAAGCCTTCGAAGCCTCGCAGATGCGCATCCCCGCTCCCACGCAAGCCATGCTCGACGTGAGCCGCTTCGTCCAAAACTACGGCATCTTCTTTATAGGCGCCGCCATTCTCGGCGTGGGCATTCTGCAGGCTTACATCCGCACCGTTCCCGGCCGTCTCTGGTGGGACCATCTTCGCCTCCGCATCCCGCTCCTGGGCGACGCCATGCGAAAGGCCGAAACCGCGCGCTTTGCCCGCGCCATGTCGACGTTGATCGCCAACACCGTCCCGCTCATCCAGTCCATCTCCATCGCCCGCGCCATCCTAAATAACAAGGTCATCGCCAACGCCCTCGAACAGGTCTCGCTCGGGGTCAAACGCGGAGAAGGCATCTCTAAGCCGCTTGAGAAGACCGGCGCCTTCCCGCCGCTCGCCGCGCACTTGCTTAGCGTCGGGGAAGAAACTGGACGGCTCGATGCCATGTTCGCCCGCATGGCTGATATCTACGAAACCGATACGCGCAACGCCATCAAGCGCTTCACCGCCGTCTTTGAACCCGTCGTCATCCTCGTCATGGGCATCATTGTCGGCGCACTCATCCTCAGCATGATGCTCGCCATCACCTCGGTGAACGAAGTCACAATTTAGGAAAATGGCAACTCCGGAGAAACACATGAATCTCATCCCCACACGCCGCCGCCTCGGACGCCGCCGTTCCCAACTCGGCCTCACCCTCATCGAGATGATCGTGGTCGTGACCATCATCGCCATGTTCAGCGCTCTCGTACTGCCGCGTTTCCTCGGCCAGGCCGACAAGGCCCGCGTCACCGCCGCCAGAACGCAGATCAACGGATTCCAGACCGCTCTCGGCGCATACAAGCTCGACACCGGAACTTTCCCGTCGACGGAAATGGGACTCGTTGCCCTCCGCTCCCAGCCGCCCAATGTCCCCGCTTGGCAAGGCCCCTACCTCCCCAAGGACGTTCCCAAGGACCCGTGGGGACGCGATTACGCCTACCGCTATCCCGGCGAGCACGGCGATGAGCCCGATCTCGTCAGCTTCGGTGCCGACGGCCAACCCGGCGGCGAAGGCATCAATGCCGACATCGTTAGCTGGAGATAGACGCGCGCGCCCGCTGCGCGGGATAACGTTGCGCCGCCGCGAAGGCGGCATAACCCTCATGGAGACGATGGTTGTCGTCTTCCTCATCGCACTGCTCGCCGCTATCAGTTTCCCCGCCGTCACCTCCGGCATCGACTCTCTCCGCATGCGTCAGGCCACCGACACAATATCGAGCGTCCTCAATCAATGCCTCCAGCGCGCCGAGCGCCAACAGACGCCTGTTGAGCTCACCTTCGACCGTACCGATAACGCCCTCTACGTCGGCGGAATGGGACCCGCTCCCGTCAAACGCATCCCTCTGCCGCAAGGCATCGTCATCGCCGCTATACTGCCTCCCGCTCCCCTCGGCGACGACCTCCGCCGCCAGATTCTCCTCATGCCCGGCGCCGTGGTTCCTCGCATCGGCGTGCTGCTCGTCAACGGCAAAGGCCAGCGGCGCATCGTAAGCGTCGACCCCATCACCGGCATCCCGGTTGTCACCACGCCTGGCGCGGGAGCGCTGCCATGAAACTCCGCCGCGCCCGCCGTGGTTTCACCCTGGAGCGCACAGGGCGCCAGAGGCGCTCCGTTGTGCGCGGTTTCACCCTCTTGGAAGTTCTGGTTGCCGCCACTATCATGGCGATTGCCATTGGCACGCTTCTCGCTTCACTCAATACCTCGCTTGCCAACGCCGCACGCTTGAGCGAACGCGACCGGGCCACCCTCGAAGCCAAGCGCCTGCTTGACGAAATCCTCACCGATCAGACCGTTCCCGTTGGCGCCATGCTCAACGGGATGGTCGCTCCCGAAATCGGTCTGCCTGAGGGTAACTGGCGCGCCCAGGTCACTCGCTTCGAAGCCGGCCGCGGCGGCCCCGGCAGCCGCCTGCTCCAACGGATTGCCGTCGAGGTCACCTGGATCTCCGGCCGCTCGCCGCGCAAGGCCGTGATCGAGGGATATCGCATCGTCAAGGCCCCCAACCCGGGAGAGCAGCAATGAGACGCCCTCAACGAGCCCGGCTTGGCGTCACCCTCATGGAGCTCATAGTCGCGATGAGTCTCCTCGGGCTCCTCGCCGTCGGCATCCTCATGGCCCTCCGCATCGGCCTCTCCGCCATGGAGAAATCGAGTTCCCGCATGAGCCTGAACCGCCGTATCGCTGGCGTCCACCGCATTATCGACAACCAGGTCGCCGGCATCATCCCCGCGCTCGCCGCTTGCGGGCCGGCCAACGGCATGAAGGCCATCGTCTTCCAGGGTGAGCCCACAATGATGCGGCTGGTCAGCTCCTATTCCCTCGCCGAAGCCGCCCGCGGCTACCCCCGCCTCGTGGAATACCTCGTCGTTCCCGGCGAAAACGGCGAAGGCGTTCGCCTCGTCGTCAACGAGCTCTACTACAACGGCCCCTCTACGTTCCAATCGTCCTGCCTCGGCATGGCCCCACTCCCCAACGGCGGCCTCCAGATCCAACTTGCTCCGCCGCAGCTTTCCCCCAATACCTTCATCCTCGCCGACCAGCTTGCCCGTTGCCGGTTCTCCTATCAGCGAGAAGTCCCCGGCAGCACGCGCCGTGAATGGGTCCCCGTCTGGCGCGAGAAGGAACTCCCCTACGCGATCCGCTTTGACATGGCGCCGCTCCGACCCGACCCCTCACGCGCTCAATTCCGCACGCTCACCCTTCCCGTGCGTGTCAATCGCAACCCCTTTCTCCCCTATGAGGACTATGAACCGCCACCAAAGCAATAGCCGTCGCGCAGTCCATGTCCATCCGCGTTCATCGGTGGCTAAAGTTCGGTGCTCCGAACGCGGCGGCGCCCTCCTCGCCGTCTTGTGGCTCACCGCTGCCCTTGGCGCGATTGCCTTCGCTGTTGCCATCAATGTCCGCGGCGAAATCGACCGCAGCTCCACCCTCGGCGAAGGCCTCCGAGCCCAATATCTCGCCGAAGGCGCCGTCCAGCGCGGTATTCTCCACATCCTGTGGGGACCCGGTGAGCGCAACGCCGACGGCACTCCCCGGTTCTTCGAACACGGCCTCTCAGGCGAACTCATGGACTTCCCCGCGGGCACCGCGATCACCGAATACGTCTCCGACGCCTCGCGCCTCAACATCAACCTCGCCCCCATCGCCGATATCGAGCGCCTCCTCGTCGCCCTTGGCGCCGCACCTGGCCAAGCCCAAGAAATCGCTGCCGCTATCGTCGAATGGCGCACTCCCGCTCCTCCCGGCGCCACTGGCCTTTTCGATCAGTATTATTTGACCCGCGTTCCGTCTTTCCGCGGGCGCCACGCGTCCATAGAAGAGATCGAGGAGTTGCTCTACGTGAAAGGCATGACACCCGACCTCTTCTACGGAACCTACCGCCGCGATAACGGCGGCCGGCTCATGCGCATGGGTGGTTTCCGCGATTGCGTTTCCCCCAAAGGTGCAGTCGGTGTCTACGATGTCAATAACGCCGAGCCCGCTCTCCTGCTCAGCATCGGAGTCCCCCCACCGGCCATCGATCAAATCATGCGCCTCCGTGCCTCGCGCCCTCTGCGCATGCGGGACCTGCAAACTCTCCGCACCATCGCCGGACCCGCCGCCCAACGTCTCCGCGCCGGTGGCTACACCCGCTACACCATCCGTTCGACGGCCCGCCTCCGCCTCCCCGATGGCCGCATGAGCGACGTTCGCCGCACTGCTTCGGCAACCGTCAAATACTTCGTCGACGGCCAATCCACACGCCCCTACGAGGTGCTCCGCTTCGATACCAATTCCAGTTCCGAGGCCGCCCAGTGGAACTAAACCATCTTGGCCTCGGTCTCACCGATGGCCTCATGCCTGGCATGGCCCTCGCCGTCGGCACAGCCGGTCTGCGCAAATGGCTCGCCATCGGTACCGGCATCGGTATAGAACTCCAACAAGACTCCCTCCGCGCGGTTGCCGCGCGCCTTCGTCCCAATGGCGCCGAAGTCCTCGGCCAGATCCGCATCGAAGGGATCCACGAGCGCGCCGCCGCAGAGTGGAGCGCGGAGTATTTCGCCTTCGCCCGAAAGTTCGGCGCGGAGAAAACACCTGCCGCCGTCTTGCTCCCCCGCAACGACGTCATCGTCCGCCAACTTACGCTTCCCGGTGTCGGCGAACAGGACATTCCCGCCGCCGTCGCGTTCCAGATTGAGGGCCTTCATCCCTTCGCCGAAGACGAAGCCGCCTGGTGTTATGCCCGCCTCGGCAAATCGCCAAACGTGCTGGTCGCCATCACGCGTCACGAAACTCTGGCCCACTACCGCACGCTCTTCGCCGAAGCTGGCATCCCTGTTGGCACGCTCACTGTCTCGGCCGCCGTGCTCTACACCGCGCAGCGCCTTTTCCGCTCTCCCGAGCCTTCCGGCTTCCTCGCCATCATGCCTACCGGCGATGCTTTCGAGGTCTATGGTGAAAGCCCGGCCCGCCCGGTCTACTCGACGGTTCTCGACAATAATTATGAAATCGCCCGCCGCGCCGCGTTGAGCGAGCTCCGCCTCGATCCCGCCACCGAGCCCTACGCCGTTGAACGGCTCGCCCCACCCCCTCTCCGCGCACACGACGAATTCGGCCCCGACGCCCTGCTCCCCTACGCCGCCGCGCTCACCTCGGCCGCCCCAGGCCTTGCCCTCGAAGCCAACCTCATTCCCGAAGCCGAGCGCCGCGCAAGGTCCAAACTCCAGTACATCCCTACGGCTGTTCTGCTCCTCCTGCTCGCTGTTGCCGGCTTCTTTCTGGTGACACAGGAGTCCCGCGAGAGCGCCCGCTACCTCGCGCAATTGAACGAACAGATCGCTCAACTTGAAAAACGTGCCCGCCGTGTCGACCAGCTCGATAAAGAAGCTGCCGCCACGCGCGCTAGCGTCGCCTTGCTCGACCAGTTCCGCCGCCGCACGGTCGCCGACATGGAAGCGCTGCGCGAAGCCACCATCCTCATCTCGCCCCCTTCCTGGGCGAACAACATGGTGCTTACCCGCACTACGCTCACCTTGCAGGGCGAAACCGACGTGGCCGCGCCGATGCTGCAAAAGTTCGATCAATCGCCCCTATTCGTCGGTTCCGATTTCGCCGGCGTCCAGGCTCGCCAGGGCGGCGGGGAAAACTTCACCCTCCGCACCACCCGCGAAGGCGAAGGCACGGGAGTCGAACAATGAACATGACGGATCGCGACCGCCGCGCGCTCCTCCTTCTGGGTGGATGCGCCATCATCTTCGGCGCCATCTACTTCTGGCCGCAGCATGACCCGGCGTCCGACGTCGTCGTCCCCGCCGCTGAATCCATTCCTGCTGCCGAGCGCCGCCTGGGCCGCTTGCGCGACCTTGCCGCTACCATGCCCGCTCGCGAAAAGGTTCTCGCCGAAGCGAAAAAGGATCTCGCCCTTCGCGAGAAAGGCCTCTTCCGCGCCGAAACCGCGCCGCAAACCGCCGCCCAAATCCTTCAGCAGGTGCGCAAGCTCGCGCGCGCTCAATCGCCCCCCATCGACATCCAGCAAACCGATCTCGGTGGCGTCGAGCCTCTCGGAAAGACATACGGCGAATCCGCGGTCACCGTCAATTTCAGCTGCCGCATCGTCCAACTGCTCAACCTCCTTGCCGACATCAGCGCTCAGCCCGAATTGATCGCCACGCGCGACCTCACCGTGCGCGCCGGCGACCCCAAACAGAAAACCATGGCCGTCCGCCTGACCGTTGGCGGCGTTGTCGGCCGTCAGCTCGTCCCCAAACGAAAGGAGCTTGGCTCGTTATGAACCGCAAGCTCGTTTGGCTGAATGTCCTCCTCGTCGGCGCCCTCGGCGCGGCAGGCTATCAGTGGCGTCAATCTTCGCGCAAGGCTGCCGAACACGGTACAACGTTCTTCAAGCAGCCCGCGCGCCCGCAACAGGTTCCCGTACATGTGCCCGCCCAACTGGTGAAGCCCGTGCAGGCCGCCAACTACCTGCCCGCCGCGCAGCAACTGCTGTTCTCCAAGGATCGCAATCCCGACGAGACTATCGACGTCAAGCCGCCCGATCCACCCAAGCCCGTGCCCGCCTTCCCGGCCGCCTATGGTGTCATCTCCATGTTCGGCGACACCACCGTGCTCCTCAGCGAGCCCGGAAAGCCCGATCAAAAGGGCTACCGCACGGGCGACAAAGTCGGCCCGTTCCTTATCGCCAAGCTCACTCCGGAAGACATCACCCTCTCCTGGGAAGACAAGGAATTCACTAAGAGCATCGCCGAACTCAAACCCAAGGAAGCTGCACCGCCGCCGCAAGGCGCAATGGGAGGTGCATCACCGCCTACGACGCGCGGCGACATTCCCACTAGCAAAGGACCTGTCACCCCGCCCGAAGCCATCAAGAAAACCCAGCAGGCCACCGAAGGCCTCCCGGGCATTGATGTCGGAGGAGCCGATCTCGTCTGCGCCGCCGGCGACTCCTCCCCCGCCGGAACCGTGCAGGGTGGCTATCGGAAAGTCATCACCAAAACACCGTTCAGCAATGTCTGCCGCTGGGTCAAAATCGGACAGTAAATTTAGGAGCTCGATATGAAGACTAGACTCGTTGGAATCGCCGCTCTCAGCACGATCCTCGCCGCCTCCGCCGCCTTTGCCGAGGCGCAAAAGACCCCGGCCAGGAAGAAGGCTGCACCGTCTGGCGAAGCCAAGCCGAAAACCGCGGCGGCGCCCAGTGACGCCAAGGATGCGGCCCCAACGCCTAAACCCGCCCCCAAGTCGGAACCCGCGACACCCGCTGCCCAAGGCCGCGTGACCCAGGTTTATACGCCTAAACTCCCGCCGCTGCCCGAAGGCGCCGTCCAGGTGGACAAGCACACCTGGCGCGCTACTGAAAAGGATGGAAAGGTGTGGATGTACCGCCGCACTCCCTTCGGCTTCTCCAAATACGAAGCCGACGAGAAGGTCGCTGAAGAAGCCCTCACCGATCTGGTCGCAATCGACAAAGGCGACTCGGTCGAATTTCAGCGCAAGACCCCCTTCGGTCTGAGCAAGTGGACCAAGAAGAAGAGCGAGCTCGACGACAACGAAGCCGCCGCCCTCAAGCGCGCTACCCCAGCCTCATCCAAGGGAGCCCAGGAGTAAGTGCGAATGAAGCGCATCGCAACGGTCATCTTCTGCGCGCACTTCGCGCTGGGTACCATCTATCCACAAGCCGCGCCGCCGGCTCAGCCTGCTGCTCAGCCGCCGGCACAAACCCCGCCGCCGACTCCGCCGGCCGCCGATCCCGCGGCACAGGCGCCGCCTGCGACACCGCAGGCAGTCACTCCTGCTCCCGCGCCGCCTCCTACAACCCAGGCCGCTCAACCAGCGCCGGCACAGCCCGCGCAACCTGCGCCAACGCAAACTGCGCCGCCGGCGCCCGGCCCCGTGCTCACCGGCAGCCTCAACCTGAGTCGCGCCTCCCTCACCGAAGTCGTCGACATCCTCTGCCGCCAGCTCAAGATCAACTACATGATCGACCCCAGGGTCACCGGCTCGGTCTCTCTCAGCACCTATGGCGAGTCGCGTAGTATGGACGCCGCCGAGTTGCTCAACCTCATCCTGCGCATCAATGGCGCCACCATGGTGAAAGTCGGCGACATCTACCGCATTGTCCCCATCGGCGATGCAATGCGCCTCCCGCTACCCATCATCCGCGATCCTGCCAATTTGAACGAAGACGAATCCGCCGTCCTCAGCCTCATCTTTTTGAAGTATGCAACCGCCACCGAGGTAGGCAAACTCATCGAGCCCTTCATTGGAGCGGGTGCTTCCGTCACGATCTACACGCCGGCCAACCTGCTCTTCCTCATGGACTCGCGGCGTAACGCCAAGCGCATCATGGAGCTCATCTCCATGTTCGATAGCGACACCCTGGCCAGCCAGCGCGTCAAACTCTACACGCTCAAGAACGGGTCGCCCGAAGCCATCGCTAAGGAGTTGGAGGGCGTTCTCAAATCCATCACGCTCACGGAGAAGACCACTCACATCCGATTCGTTCCGGTCGAACGCCTGAACACCTTGATCGTCGTTGCGCCAAACCCCGGCGTCTTCGAAGAAGTCGAGAAGTGGATCGAGAAGCTCGATACGGAAGTCAAGGTTTCTTCCTCCGGCCTGGGTAATTACATCTACCGCGTCAAATACAGCCGTTCGGAAATTCTCGCCAGTTCCATCACCATGCTCTACGGCGGTTATCCGATGTTCGGAGGCATGGGGATGGGCGGCGGCTACGGCATGGGCGGCGGCTACGGCATGGGTGGTGGCTACGGTATGGGTGGCTACGGAATGGGCGGTGGTTACGGAGGTGGTTATGGTGGCGGCTACGGCGGCATGGGTGGTGGCTACAGTGGAATGGGTGGTGGCTACGGCGGCGTCGGCGGCTATCAGCCTGCCACAGCCGGCATCCCTGGCGCGGGCATCCAGGGCTTCCTCCAACCCGGCCAAACAGCTTTCAACCAAGGCGGCAACATTGTCCCGGGCGCCGGCGTCGGTGGTGCCGATCAGTCCGGCTCTTTTGCGGGCGCTGGCCTGGGCATAAACGGCGGACGCATCCCGCGCATCATCCCCAACCCCATCGATAACACGCTGCTCGTCCAGTGCACCCCGCAGGAATGGACCCAGATCGAGAAGCTTCTTAAGGACCTCGATATTCCTCCACGCCAGGTCCTGGTCGATGCCAAGATCTTCGAAGTAACGCTCACCGGTGCTTTTGCCAGCGGTGTCGCTGCCTTCCTGCAAAAGAGAACGGACGCCGACAAATCCTTGTTAGGCAACCTCAGCGCGGGTGTCACTCAGCTATCCCTCGGCACGCTGGTGGGACAAAGCCGCGAGCTGCTGGCGTTCCTCCAACTCGCCGAAAACTCTTCACGCACCAAAGTCATCTCCGCGCCCAGTATCATAGCCACCGATAGCGTCGGCGCCAGCATCATGGTTGGCCAGGATGTTCCTACGCTCAGTTCGCAAGGCGTAGCCAGTGGCGTCCAAAGTGGCGGCTCCAGCGTTTTCGCCAACCAGATTCAAAACCGTAGTGCCGGCGTGCAACTTACCGTCAACGCCCGCGTCACCCCCAGCGGCGTCGTGACACTCATCATCAATCAGGAAGTCAGCGCGCCCCAGGCCCCCGCCCCCGGCTCTATTCAATCACCCTCGTTTTCACGCCGCACCGTTAACACCCAGGTCACCGTTCAGGATGGCGACACCATTGCCATCGGCGGCATCATCACTGAGAGCGATACGTCAAGCTCTGCCGGAATCCCCGGTCTCCATAGAATCCCCATCGTCGGCTCCGTCTTTGGCAGCAAGAGCATTTCCAAGGAGCGCTCCGAGCTCATCATCTTCATGACTCCCCGCGTCATCTTCGACACCAACCAGGTCGTCGAAGCGAGCGACGAGCTCCGCAACAAGCTGCGGCGCCTGCAAAAGGTCATCCGGGACAATGAGTAGGGGAGTGAACACGTAGGTTAGGCCGAACCAGCGGCGTTGGCCGCCAACTCGTCTGCACCGAAACGGCGACTCTTCACAAAGGTCACGTTCACTTTGCTCAATGAGGATCGCGACGCGTAGCTGCCGTATGCGGTTCTCGCAATTTCGAGCGCCT
>DASRHX010000531.1:0-5401 GCA_035650295.1 Bryobacteraceae bacterium
TTCGCTGGAGAGGTCGGCCACGCGCATCGCTTCGAGCTGCATGCGGGCGGCGAGTTCGTAATTCGCGATGCGGGCTTCGAGATCCTGATCGAGCGGGTGGCTGGTCTTCTGTTCACGGTTCAGCTCGTTGACGAGGTGCAGCAAGCGCGCCTGGTCGTCGGCGCTCATCGATTCTGGCCGGCTGATATTGAAGATGGGTGCTTTCTCGTCGGCACGCATGGAGGTGCCGCTGTACACCGGCGGCAGCCAAGCCGAAGAATGGGCGCGGCTGCCAATGGAGGCGCCTTCGCCGAGTGCGATGTACGCGGGCAAGTTGGCGTTCTCGGTTCCGAGGGCGTAGCTGACCCACGCTCCAATCGTTGGGAAGCCTGTGAATCCACGGCCTGTGACGAAGGTGAATTGCGCGGTCGAGTGATCGATACGGTCGGTGCGCATGGAGCGGATGAAGCTAACCTTGTCGACCACTTTCTGAAAATGCGGAAGCAGGTTCGAGATTTGGCGTCCACTCTGGCCACACTTGGTGAACTCCCACGGGCTGGCCATGATCTCTTGCGATCCATTTAAAGCGCGGCCCTTAATTTCAAAGGGCGCGGGCTTGCCGTTGTATTGCGCGAGCGCGGGTTTCGGATCGAACATGTCTATGGTCGAAGGTCCGCCGCCGACATAGATGAAGATGACGTTCTTCGCCTTGGGCGCGAAGTGCGGCTTCTTCGGTGCGAGATTGTACGTAGGCAGCGAGTTGGCGAAGGCACGGTTCTCCAGCGCCATCATCGAGCTCAGCGCCATGCCGCCGAAGCCGGTGGCCGCTTCGCGTAACGCCTGCCGTCGGGAAAGATATCGTTTCATCGCTGGTCTCCGGTTCTTCAGTACATGTAGAGAAAATCGTTGGCGCCGAACATGGCCTGAACGAACAGGCGAAGTCCTTCGGCGGGGTCCTTGGAAGCGGCGAGAGCTTCCTTGCCGATTGCGAGTTCGCGCGCTGTAGCCGGGCGCGAATATGCGGCGTGAAATGCGCGAGAGAGGGCGTCTTGCGGATCGCCCTTGGCCTGCTCCAACAACTGCGCGGCGAATGCCTTCGTCGTACGCATGATGAGCGGACTGTTCAGCAGAGCAAGCGATTGGATGGGCAGCGCCGAACGGAAGCGCTGCGCCTGGTTATCGGCGGTCATCGAGGGCTGATCGAAGGCATGGAGGAAAGCAACCGGTCGTGTGCGAGATTGCGCAATGTAGATGCTGCGGCGGTTGGCGTCGCCCTTGTTCTCGTCTTCCATCCATTGCCCATCTGAGCCGCGCTTGATCGGCTCCTGCCTGCCGTACATCTTGGAACTGAGCAGGCCGCTGACCCTCAGCATGGAATCGCGAACGGCTTCGGCTTCGATGCGCAGCGGGGGCTTGCGCCACAACAAACGAGCCGAAGGGTCGGCGGCGAGTTGCGCCGGTTGCTCAGCCGAATCCTGGCGGTAAACCTGCGACATCATGATCTGCTTGGTGAGCCACTTTAGATCCCAGTTGTGTTCCTGGAACTGTACGGCAAGGTAATCGAGGAGCTCGGGATGAGTGGGCTTCTCTCCTTGCTTGCCGAAGTCGTCCACCGAGCGCACGATACCTTCGCCAAAATGGAACTGCCACACGCGATTCACAAACACTCGCGCGGTAAGCGGATTCTCAGGCGACACCATCCAGTTCGCAAGAGTGAGGCGGCGGCCAGTATGGTTCCAATCGGGGTGTGCGGCGGGGTCGGGAAATTGGAAAGGCTTTGCCGGATCGTCCAGAACACTGGGAATACCAGGCCTTACTTCGGCGCCGGGAGCGAGGTAGTTGCCCCGCTGCAGGAGGTAGGTCGGCGACGGCGTCTTCGAGACGTCCCATGCGGCTTCGATGTAGTTCGGATCGATCGCCGTATTCTTCTTCCGTCGCGCGGCCCGCTTGGCAATCAGCTCTTCCTTCCACTTCAGCAACTCGGGGTAGCGCTCCTCGAGTTCTTTGTCGGAGATGCCGGCTTTATCCGCGGAGCGGTCAATTTCCAGGTCGGGGTCGTTTTCAATCACCAGCCGGATCTGTGCACGCGCCGCGGGCGACATGTCCCCGCCGGACCTCGTCGTCGCACGGAAGCGCTGGTAGGTCGCCTCCAGCAGATCGTCCAGGCGGCGGATGGTTTTGGAGTCGTTGCTGGTGACATCCTTGATCCACGCCTCGCGCTTGTCCATCGGGATATCGGGAATGATCCGGCCGGGCCATGGACCATACGACAGGTTTGCGGCGAGCCAATTCTCCGGATCAAACACGGCTTGGTAGGAAGCGGTGAGCTTGTAGTAGTCCTTCTGCAAAATCGGATCGAACTTGTGGTCGTGGCACTTCGCGCAACCAATGGTGAGGCCTGTTAGCGCGCTGAGCGACGTTTCCATGGACTTCTGCAATGCGTCGAAATACTTGTCGACCTCGTAGATCGTCTGGTTGTCAGTGATGTCGGCGGTAGTGCGCAGGAATCCGGTCGCAATGAGCGCTTCCCGCTGCTCGTCCGTGGGAGGCAGCTTGGCATCGTAGTTAACTATCTGATCGCCGGCCATCTGTTCGAGGATGAAGCGGTTGATGGGCTTGTTACTGTTGAAGGCGCGGATCACGTAGTCGCGGTATTTATAGGAAACCTCGCGGTCGACGTCGCCCGCATCGCCGCGCGAATCCGAATAGCCGGCAACGTCGAGCCAATGTCGCCCCCAATGCTCCCCGTACTGCGCTGAGGCAAGCAACCGGTCGACGAGCTTCTCATAGGCGTCGGGCGACTTATCGTCTAGAAATGCTTGTGTTTCGGCCGGAGTTGGCGGAAGGCCGGTGAGCCCCAGATAGGCGCGCCGCAGTAAGTTCACGCGATTCGCTTCGGGTTGCATCTTCCAGCCACGCTCTTCAAGCTTGGCGAGGATAAAACGGTCGACGGGCGTGCGCACCTGCGAGCTATTTTTCACGACCGGTAGCGAAGGATTGACAGGCCGCTGGAAGGACCACCATTTGCGCGCCTCAGGTGTAATGAGCTTAGCCTCGCGCGCCTCCTGGGCTGCGTCGAGTTCGTTTTTGGGGAAGCGGCCCTGTTCGATGTAGGCTTTGATGGTCTGCTTCTGCGCTTTGTTCAGCGTGCCGCCCATCGGCATCTTGCCCGATTCGATCATGATCCACATCAGGCTGTGGTTGGGCTTCCCCGGAGCAATCACCGGACCACTGCCGCCACCGGCCATTACGCCCGTAAAAGTGGTGAGATCGAGGCCCCCCATCTTCTGCTTTGGGTTGTGGCAGTTGTTGCAACTTTTCTCGAGAATCGGGAGAATCTCGTCCTTAAAAAGCGGAGCCCGCTGAGCGAGCACCGCAGGTACGAGAATGCCCAAAGCAAGAGCAAAGACACGTATGCCGACGCAAACCGGATGCTTCATCCCGCACAATGTCATATCATACTGAGCGCAGAGGAACAAGGGATGCCAAAACATGTAATGCTTGCAGTCGCTTTAGCGGTAACCGCGTGGGGGCAGGTGAGGCCGCTTCACACCCGCGATCTGACCCGTTTGAGCCAGGTCCAAGTGGGCGATTTTCTCAAGAAATCCGATATTGTATTTATACCGATCGGGGCGGTCGAGACCAACGGTATTCAGCCGAGCGCCCGCGATTACGTGGCGCCCCTTGCCTATTGCATGGCAATGGCCGAAGAGACCGGCGGGCTCTACATGCCCGGACTGGTCTGGTCGTTCCCCGGCACCACCGCCGTCGCCTCCGGAACGATCAACAATACGCCCCACGAGGGCACTCAGTTTCTGAAGAGCCTCGCCTACTCCCTTCTGCGCCAGGGTTTCCGCCGCCAGGTGTATGTCTCATCGAGCCACGGACCCGCGCCGTTGACCGGCGGCACCCTCGCACGCGAGTTTTTCGAGGAAACACGCGTGCCCATCCTCTACATCAACATGGATACATACTTGCCCCGGCTTCAGTTGAAGCCGGAGGAACGCAGCCGGACTCTCTACGGTGCGCATTGGATGACCGGCCGCATCACGGATCTCGCCTTAAAGGGCGAGTATGGCGAGGCGGAAACGCACGCCGCCACGCCGGTCCCCGAAAACAAGGGCTTGGCCACTCTGGGCAGGCTCGGCTTCTCCGGAAGCCTCTCCCTAGGCTCGTGGATAAACGATGTCATGGCCCACGGCGGCGGCCGCGCCGAACTGCCCGCCACTGCGGCCGAACGGGAACAGTGGGGACGCGAAGGCCAGCGCCAGATCGAAGCCATCGTCAAGCGCATGAAGATGCCCGAGGCGATGGAGGCCCTGCGCGAGCACGATCGTTACACGCAAGAGGTGATCGTTCCGAGACTCGGGAAGACCGTGCCGGAGGCAAAGTAGAGGTACCTACGCAACCACCGGTACAAGCCCAGAATCGATAATGCGCTGATCCGAAGTGACCAGACGCAACGCATGCACGCGAGCCGTCGCGACGATGGCCCTGTCGGCCGGGTCGCGCAACCTCGGCCCAAGAGTGGCAACTTCCATTGCAACCTCGACGCTGATTGGAAGGATTTGGAATACTGGGTTTCTGTCAATCTCGGCCAGCAGCTCTCGCGGCGGGGCGGGCAACCGTTTCCGATCCAGACCTTCCAGCAGCGCGATTTCCAGCAGCGAAATCCCGCCGATTCCAACTGGTTGGCGATTTCGCACCGCTTCCCGCAGCGCCCGCGCCTGATCCCGCGTCAACCGCCGTGGTTCAACCAACCAGCGGACAACGGCGTGGGTATCCAGAAGCAGATGCGGCCTCAATACTCTTTGTCCTTCAGAGCACTCCAATCGAGTTGCACATTAGGATCAAAAGCCTTGGTCGGAAGCTTTAGGTGCGACAATACCCCCTCGGGTGATCGCCACGCCCTCTGCTTCGCCGGTCCGACGGTCGCCAGCGGCTTGCCCCGCTTCGTGACGGTAAGCTTGCCGCCGTGCTCGCCGATCTCCTCAAGAAGGGCCAGGCACTTCGCCTTGAACTCGGTGACGCCGATCACGCGGTGCACTCATATGGTCAAACGACCACTTTGCGAATCTAAAACCGCAGCGTCAGACCGATCTGATATTGCCGCTGGTCCTGCTCCGCAGCGCTGATCTGACCGAATTGAGGCGACTGAAAATTGCCGTTCGGATTCATGTAGTGCGGTGTATTGGAGAAGTTGAAACTTTCCACCCGGAGCGCCAGATTCATTCCTTCCTTAATGCGAAACTCGCGGTGGAGCGCGACATCGAAATTGACGATGCCTGGACCTTCGATTATGTTGCGGCCCGCGTTGCCCAGTGTGTTCTGGGCGGGCGTAGCAAAGGCTTCCTTGGCGAAGAATTGTTGGCCCGGGCCGGCGTCGCCGATGTACTGAATAGGCGCGACCCAGTTCGGCCGG
>DASRHX010000532.1:0-2940 GCA_035650295.1 Bryobacteraceae bacterium
CGCCCTCATTCTCGGCGTCAGCCCCAACACCATCGGCGTTCACCGCGCCAATATCATGGACCGCCTCGACATTCACAATGCCGCTGAACTCGCCGCCTACGCCGTTCGCAATGGTCTTGTAGGACTGCCATGACCCGCCGCCAGTGGCTTACTGCGGCAGCCTCGTCGCCACTCATCGCCCAGTCCTCGCCCGGCTTCCGCCTCGCCGATGTTACCGCCTCGGCCGGTCTCGCCTTCCGTCACAACAACGGCGCGTACGGCTCCAAGTTCCTGCCCGAAACGCTCGGCCCCGGTTGCGCGTTCCTTGACTACGACGCCGATGGCTGGCTCGACATCCTTCTCGTCAACGGCGCCGACTGGCCCGGCCATCGCCGCGCGAAATCCACGCTCGCGCTCTACCGCAACAATCGCAACGGCACGTTCACCGACGTCACCCGCGCCGCCGGACTCGATGTCGAAATGTACGGCATGGGCGTCGCCGTCGGCGACTACGACAACGACGGATTCCCCGACCTCTTCATCTCCTGCGTCGGACAAAGCCGCCTCTTTCGCAACAATCGCCGCGGAGGCTTCACTGACGTCACGCCCAAGTCCGGCCTCCAAGGCCGCGAGTCCTTTAGCACCTCGGCCCTTTGGTTCGACTACAATCGCGACGGCCTGCTCGACCTCTTCGTTTGCAACTACGTCCAGTGGTCCGCTGCCCGCGACGTCTTCTGCACGCTCGACCGCCGCAACAAATCTTATTGCACTCCCGAAGCCTATCGAGGCGCCACCTGCTGGCTCTTCCGCAACCGCGGCGACGGCACATTTGAAGACGTCACCGCACCCAGCGGCATCTTCGACTCCACTTCTAAATCGCTCGGTGTCGCCTTGCTCGATGCCAATGGCGACCGCTGGCCCGATCTCTACGTCGCCAACGACACGCGCCCCAACAAGCTCTACATCAATCAGCGCAACGGCACGTTTCAGGAACAGGCGCTCGCCTTCAACGTCGCCTTCAGCGAGGACGGCAAAAGCCGCGCCGGCATGGGCGTCGACGCCGTTTACCTCAACAACTCCTCACAACCCTCCATCGCGGTCACCAACTTCGACAACGAAATGGCTGGCTTCTACCAACCCGCCTCCGCCGGCCGCTACGAAGATCGCGCCGCCCGCTCCGGCATCGCTCTGCCCACCCGCACCACGCTCGGCTTCGGATGCCTGTTTGCCGACATCGATCTCGACGGCTCACCCGACCTCATCGTTGCCAACGGCCACATCGACGACACGGTTCGAAACATTCGCCGCGACGTGCAACACGCGCAGCCGCCGCATCTCTTCCTCAACGACGGCCACAATCTCTTCCGCGATGTGGCCGCCCACGCCGGCGGCGGATTCGCCACTCCCCGCATCGGCCGCGGCCTCGCCTGGGGCGACTTCGACCGCGACGGCGACGTCGATCTCCTCTTCACCACCAACGGCGGCGCGCCCGTGCTCTACCGCAACGACCTCGCCAACGGCAACCGCTCCATCCGCTTTCACCTGCAGGGCCGCACGTCCAATCGGGATGCCATCGGCGCCCTCGTCCGCCTCGAAGATCGCGGCATCACCCAAACCGCCATGGTACGCTCCGGCTCCAGCTACCTGTCCCATTCCTCCCTCGCCCTCACCTTCGGCGTCGCCCGCCGCGACCGCATCGCCCGCGTGATCGTCCACTGGCCCAACGGCCGCATCGACGAACACAAGAACCTTGCCGTGGGCCGCGCCTACCACTGCATCGAAGGCGGGCCCATCAAGCCCCTGGATGCTTATTAGCCGAAGCCAAAACGCCGCCCGCCCCCCGCCGCCTCGAACTCCCATCCGTCGTCCCGGCAAGCAAACACATAGGCGCCTTGCGAAAACCGTCCAGCGACTGTAACCGCGGCAGCGGCTCAGTTTCCGGTTTGGCGTCAGCGACGACCGATCCGGCAAAAGCTGCTCGGATTGGTTCCGATTCGCTTGTACAGCCATTAGCCAAGTCCCCGGATCGGTTCGGGAATCTTCGTCCTCTCAGTATTGCTATAAAACTAGCACTATGCTATAAAACTAGCATCATGTGTAGACTCCCCCTCCTTACCGCTGGTGTACTGGCCATCTCGATAGCGGCCGTCGGTGAACACCGAATGATCAGCATTGGAGATCGTCGCATTTCCGTCTATTGCAACGGCGAAGCTGCTCGTTCATCAACGGTGATACTCATTCCGGCCGGCGGGAGAACAGCCGAGGATTGGTCAACGGTCCAGCCCTCTGTGTCTGGTTTCACGCGAGTGTGTAGTTATGACCAGGCCAACTTTGGCAAGAGCGACAAGGCACCTGTCAAACTGCAGTCGGTTGATGAAGTCGTAAATGATTTGTATCGTTGGCTCAAAGCGTCAGGCGAGAAGGGGCCATTCATTCTGGTCGGTCATTCAAACTCGGGAATCTATGCCCGGCGCTTTGTAACACGGTATCCGCGCGAAGTGATCGGGCTGGTATTCGTGGACTCCTCCCATGAGGAACAGGCCCTGCGCCTGCGTCAACTGGACCCCGCCGGCCCGGCCCTAGATGACTTGACCGCGCTGATTGGCTTTTACGTGAAACCGGGCCAGCAGCTGGAATGGCGAACGGAGTTACCGCTGATTGTACTAGGTCGCGGAATGCCATTTCCACGCAAGGCACGGGACGGAAGCGACTCACAAACCAACCGCATGACTGAAGAACAGTTTGCGGCGTGGGATCGCACTTGGAGAGAGTTTCAGCAGGACCTGGCGAAGCGTTCCACGCGTGGGGAGTTTCGGTTGGCTGAAAAAAGTGGACACTTTATCCAGCGTGATCAACCTGAGCTGGTCATTCAGGCGATCCGGGACGTAAGCCGGTCGGAGTGATCCGCTTCTGCCATGGATATTTTACGGACGTGTTGATTAAACGGAATTCCGGCCACAC
>DASRHX010000533.1:0-10297 GCA_035650295.1 Bryobacteraceae bacterium
CCGCGCTCGCGGCCTCTCTGTCCAAAACGGTGATCAACAATCTGCAGATCAACCCCCTCGACGTCGAGAAGCAGATTCTGTTGCGCGTCAAATTCGCCGAGCTGAACCGGACGAGGGCACACTCCTTTGGCGTGAACCTGATTTCGACTGGGGCCCTGGGAATAGTTGGCTCTACATCCACCGGCCAGTTCTCTTCGCCCGCCGTACGTGATGCAAACCGCGGCGAATTCTCCATCACTGATGCACTGAACGTCTTTGCATTCCGGCCGGAGTTAAACTTGGCCACCACAATCAAGGCCCTCCAGACCGAGGGAATCCTTCAGATAATCGCCGAGCCGAACCTGGTCACCACCAACGGCAAAGAGGCGAGCTTCCTGGTCGGCGGCGAATTCCCGATTCCTATCCTGCAGGGCGGCGCCAATTCAGGCTCCGTTACCGTCCAGTTTCGGGAATTCGGAATCCGGCTGACCTTCAATCCGCAGTTGACCTCGCACTCGACGCTGAAGATGTACGTCAAACCCGAGGTTTCCACCATCGATCTTGCCAATGCCGTTACCCTGTCTGGCTTTACCATCCCCGCCCTGGCTACGCGGCGCATGGAAACCAATATCGAACTGGGTCCGGGCCAGAGCTTTGTCATTGGGGGGCTCATTGACGACCGCGTGACCGACCAGATGTTGAAAATCCCCGGTCTTGCCAGCATCCCGGTGCTGGGCTCGTTGTTCAAGAGCCGCAATGAGAACAAGACGAAGACCGAATTGCTGGTCATGGTGACGCCGGAAATCGTGGATCCGCTGAACCCCTCCGATCCCAAGCCCACTCCCGTCATGCCACGCGAGTTCATACCGCCTATCCAGATCAAGCCAACCTCACAGAAAGGGAACGTCGATCCGGTAAAGGCCAAGGCCCGTAAACTCCGCGCAAAAGAGAGTAATTCTCCGGCCACAGCGCCGGCGGCCATCACGGTAGCGCAACCAGCCGCACCGGCTGCCCCGGCCGCCGAGCCAGCCGTCGACGCCGCCAAAGACGCTCCGAAAACAGGAGGAGAGTCCCACTAGTGTCCACACCCCCCGGGTGAAAGGACCGGTTTGGATATCCCAGCAACCGCCATGAGACACGGACGCGAATCAGCCCTATCGGCATTCCTCATCTCGCCGGATCGGGAGCTCGGCTCTCAATTTCTGCGCAGCCAACAGGAAGCCCGGGCTTTTGAGGTGGTGGGCGAGCTCGCCGAGTATCCGGCCCGCAACACCCTCGAAATCCGGTTGCGCCAAATCCGTCCGGAAGTAGTGGTGCTGGATGTCGCTACCGATCTGGCCAAAGCGCTGGAGATCATTGATGCCCTCTCTACGCCGGCCTCCTCCACGCTGGTCGTTGGACTGCACCATCAGAACGACAGCGGTTCGGTCATCTCGGTGCTGCGCGCCGGCGCCGCCGAGTTTCTCTATCATCCTTTCGATATTTCGGTTCAGAAGGAAGCGCTCGCCCGGTTGCGCCGGATCCGCCAGCCGGAAGGCGATCAGCCGGCGGAGTTGGGCAAGGTCTTCGTCTTCAGTTCGGCCAAGCCCGGCGCGGGCAGCTCAACCATGGCGACTCATTGCGCTCACGCCATTCGCCAATTGACGGGGAAACGCCTGCTTCTCATCGACCTCGATTTGGAGGGAGGCAGCATTGGCTTCTATCTAAAGTTGCAAGCCAACTATTCCACCGCGGATGCAATCGAGAATGCCGACCAAATGGATCCCGCCATCTGGTCCGCGCTGACGGTGGAGGCAAACGGCCTCGATGTTCTGACGTCGCCTGAAGTTCCCCATGCCGACCCGATCGATCCCGGACGGCTCCACGACCTGCTCGAGTATGCGCGCATGCTCTACGACTACGTCCTGATCGATACCCCAGTCGTGTTTCACCGCACGGCGCTGCTCTCGATCTCCGAATGCGACCAAGCTTTCCTGATCTCGTCGGCGGACCTAGCGAGCCTTCACCTCACCAGGAAAGCGATTGGGTTCCTGAACCAACTGGGCTTCGACAAGAGTCGATACAAAGTCGTCATCAACCGGCTCAGTAAAAAGGACAGCATCTCCACGGGCGACCTGGAAAAGATTTTCGGCTCCACCATCCAGGCATGCGTCCCGAACGAGTACTTCTCTCTTCACCGGGTTATCTCGTTGGGACAGCCGCTACTGCCCGACTGCGACCTTGGCAAGTCCATCGCCAGCCTGGCCAACAAGTTGATTGGTGGAAAAAATGGAGTCGATAAACGAGCCACGCTCGGAGGATTATCCTCGTCCCCTGCCTTGTCGAAGGCATGAGGACCGGACCGCGGAAACCGAATCGATTGAACTCACAGCAGAGCGAGGCGAAACGAACCCAACATGCTACCTACACTGGACAAAAATAACAGTCTGCCGCCCCAGCAAAACCTGAGTTGGGAACAGAGATTACTGAAGAACGCCGGGCGCCCGCGTGGCACGTTGAAGCCGGAGTACCAGGAGCTGAAGTTCACGCTCCACCGCAAACTGCTCGACAAGATCAATCTTGAAGCGCTCGCCACGATCGACAATCAGCGTGTCCGCACAGAAGTGCGCCAGGCTCTGATGACGCTGGTCGACGGCGAGCAAACACTGCTGAGCTCGCTTGAGAAGCAGCAGATTTGCGATGAGGTGCTCGATGAAGTGTTCGGCCTCGGTCCGCTTGAGCCGCTTCTTCAGGATCCGACGATCTCCGACATCCTGGTGAACACGAGCAAGCAGGTCTACGTCGAGCGCAAGGGCCTGCTTGAGTTGACAAGCGTCACCTTCCGCGATGACTCCCACCTGCTGCGCATCATCGACAAAATCGTTTCCCAAGTCGGCCGCCGCGTCGATGAATCGACGCCCATGGTCGACGCCCGGTTAAGCGACGGTTCGCGCGTCAACGCCGTCGTGTCTCCGCTGGCCGTCGACGGGCCTTTGTTGTCGATTCGCCGCTTTAGCACCGACAAACTTATGCCGGCCGACCTGGTCGAGCGGCGCGCGCTCACTGCCGGCATGATGGAACTCCTCGAAGCGGCCGTCAAAGCGCATCTGAACATCATTATTTCGGGCGGCACCGGCGCCGGCAAAACGACGCTGCTCAACGCCCTCAGCTCGTTTATCAACTCCAAGGAGCGAATCGTCACCATCGAGGACGCCGCCGAACTGCAACTCAAGCAACCCCATGTAGCCCGCCTCGAAACGCGTCCGCCCAACCTCGAAGGCAACGGCGCCGTGCGCCAGCGCGAACTTCTCATCAACAGCCTCCGTATGCGGCCGGACCGCATTGTGGTCGGCGAGTGCCGCGGTGAAGAAGCGCTAGACATGCTGCAGGCGATGAATACGGGCCACGACGGCTCCTTAACGACCGTCCACGCCAACTCGCCGCGCGATGCCACGTCCCGTCTCGAGGTCATGGTCTCGCTTGCCAATGCCAACATGCAGTTGGTCAGCATCCGGCAGCAGATCTCCAGCGCGGTGCATCTGTTGGTCCAGGCCACCCGCATGAGCGATGGTTCGCGCCGTGTCACCAGCATCACCGAAGTGACCGGCATGGAAGGCGAAGTAGTTACCCTGCAGGACATCTTTGTCTTCGAAAAACGCGGCCTGACTCCGGAGGGCCAGGTTGTCGGCCGATTTGCGGCCACCGGAATCCGCCCGAAGTTTTACGAAAAGCTTCTCTCGGCTGGCATTCGACTGCGCGCGGACATTTTTGACGAAGTTCTCGAGGTCTGAAGAGGAGCAATCATGTCTTTCATACTCATTGTCGTTTGCTTCTGGCTTGTGGCCGTGGGCGTTTGGATGGTCGTGACGAAGGCCTTCAAAAACGCCGATGTCGACAAGATGAAGAGCCGTGTGTTGAACACGGAGGAAGTAAAGAAGAAAACCAAACGCACTAAGGATCAGAATTCTCCCGTTCAGCTCATTCAGAGTGAAGACAAGACAACGGGAAAAGTTGTCCTGCACCTGATGCGGCGATTCGACCTGACCAACCGCTTGAACAATCTGCTCGAGCAGGCTGGATTGAAGTGGCGGCCAGCCCGGTTAGTGCACTCCTGTTTGGGTCTTTTTCTCTGCGCCTTCCTGGTCACGCGCTACGTCATCCCCGTTCCCTACGTGTCCGTGCAGCTTCTCGCGGGTCTCTTTGCCGGAATAATCCCCGTCATGTACGTGCTTCGGGTCCGCAACAAGCGGATCCATCGCTTCGAAGAACAGTTTCCCGAAAGCCTGGAGTTTGTCGCGCGGTCCATGCGCGCCGGGCACGCCTTTTCGGTATCGCTCGAAATGTTGCACCGTGAGTTTCAGGAACCCCTTTCAGGCGAGTTCCGCCGCACTTTCGACGAGCATAACCTCGGGCTGCCGCTCGATCATGCCCTTCTGAAGTTGTCCAAGCGCGTCCCTATTCTCGACGTTCACTTTTTTGTCTCGGCCGTACTGCTGCAAAAGCGGACTGGTGGTAACCTGGCGGAAATTCTCGATAAGTTAGCCTTTGTCATCCGCGAGCGCTTCAAGTTGCGCGGTAAAATCCGGGCCATTAGCGCGCACGGACGCTTAACCGGCCTCGCCCTGACCTTGATCCCCGTCGGTGTCGCCGTCCTCATGTTCTACGCCAACCCGGAATACGTCAGTTTCTTCATCGAAGACGAAATTGGCAATTACATGATGGGGGGAGCGGTGTTCCTGCAACTGGTCGGGTACGCCATAATCCGCAAGATTGTATCGATTGAGGTCTAACTATGTCTTTAATGGTCAGCTCACTTCTATTTCTACTTGTGGCGGTATTGGGCGCGGCGCTGGGAATCAAGCTCTATGTCAAGCCTAAGGAGGCCATCGAGCGTGTGACCGGGACGGGAATGATACGGACCGAAGAAGAAGCTCCCATTCACCCCAGTCTCATGTTCCACGAGCTGGTGAAGAGGCTCGGCAACATATTGCCGGTGAATCCCAAGGAAGCAGGTGTAATTCAGCGCCGGATGATTCGTGCCGGAATCCGGAATCCGAACGCCATTAAATATTTGTATGGAGCCAAGGTTATCTTCGGCGTTTCCCTTCCCCTGCTGATGAGCATGGCCGTATTCAACTCCGCTTCCGAGCCTACTAATAAGATATTGGCCGTGCTCGCTAGCGCCGGCTTTGGTTTCTTTGCCCCCAACGAATACATTAACTTACGAGTGAAAAAGCGCCAAAAGGAAATTAAGAAGGGGCTCCCCAACGCACTGGATCTGCTGGTGGTTTGCGTCGAAAGCGGCCTTGGTTTGGACCAGGCAATGGTGCAGGTGGCCAAGGACCTTGAACACGCCCATCCCGACATTACTGAAGAGTTTGCGATGGTCAACTATGAACTTAAAGCGGGGAAACGCCGAATTGAAGCTTTGAGGAACCTTGCTGAGCGATCCAGCGTGGACGATCTTAAGAAACTGGTTGCCGTGTTGATTCAGGCCGACCGCTTCGGCACGGGTATTGCTCAAAGCTTGCGCGCACACGCGGATTTCATGCGGGTTCAGGCAAGACAGATTGCGGAAGAGAAAGCGGCGAAGCTGGGCGTAAAACTCGTCTTCCCGATCTTTTTCTGCATCTTGCCTTCGTTGTTCGTTGTAACTGTTGGGCCGATGGTGGTCAAGATCATCCGGGACATGATCCCGATGATGAACAGAATGTAGTTAGGTCTTTTTTGAAAGGAGAGAGTGATGGATAGCACGATGATTCGTATCGTTTGCACGGTGTTGGCGGTTCTTTTCCTGGGTGTCATTATCATGCGCCGCAAGAAGAACGTTGACGAGTAGGGTATACCAGCCCGTTTAGATATTGGGGCTGAGTAAGGATAGGGCTGTGACTTCCGCCTGAGCGCATCCAGACGGTCAGGCGGTGGTCACAGAATGAAACAGAAGAAGTTACTGAATTAAAAATCGCCGCAGCCGATGCGCGGATCTGCCGGCGAAAAAAGGGAAGAATTGTAAGGGAGTGAGCATTATGCACACCATGGCTGGGAACCGGCTCATGTCGGAGAGAATGATCTTACTGTTAGTGACCGGGCTGTTGATGGCTTCTCCCGCACAGAGCGGCACATTTGGCCGGGTGGTCGCAATCGGCGGCCATGCTTCCGATCTGGCTCTGGACGAGCCCCGTAACGTATTGTATGTAGCCAACTACACGGCGAATCGGATTGAAGTGCTGTCGCTTGGTGACGGGACTATTCAAACGTCCTTCAACGTCGCCTCGCAGCCCTCTTCGCTCGCACTTTCGCCCGATGGGCGATTCCTGGTGGTTGGACACTACGGCAACTTTGCCGCCCCTAGCGCGCCGACCAACGCGCTAACGGTAATCGATTTGACCTCGCGCGCACGTCAAACCTTCGCCCTCGGCAATGCCGCTCTCGGCGTCGCTTTTGGTATAGACGACCAGGCGCTGGTGGTCACGGCAACGGAATTTCTATTGTTCGATCCTGTCACCGGGACGACGTCTCTGCTCTCCACGGTGAGCGACCTCGCGGCGAAAACACTGCCACAACCTCCGGCGAGCTTTCCGCCGAACATCATCGCCGCCTCGGTGGCCGCATCCGGCGACCGGAAGTTCATCTTTGGGTTGAGCGACACCTTCACCTTTAGTTACGAGGTTGAGCGGAAAGCTCTCTCGATCCAAGGGTACACTTCGTCACCGACGATGGGGCCCCGCGCCGTGGCCGTCAACCGCGACGGTTCCTATTACCTGTCCGGGTGGGTGTTGAGCGACCGCCGCGGCAGGACTGTGGCCCAGTTCCCCGATCCGGCCGGCTTGCTCAACTTGGGCAGCCACGCAATCGACAGCGAGCGGCGGATCGCCTACTCGCAAGTGGGACAAGGTGGCGACGCCGCGAAGGCCGCGCCGATTCTGCAGGTCGTGGACACGGACAACCTGAACGTCAGGAAGCGCGTGCAACTGGCCGAAAATCTCGCCGGTAAGGGCGTGCTCAGCGGCGATGGATCCACCATGTACGCCGTCTCCGACAGTGGCGTTACAATCCTGCCTGTGGGCCAGCTCGAACAGGCCCCGCAAGTGTATGCCACGGCGGAAGATCTTGTCTTTCGCGGGAATTTCTGCGACCGCCGCGTCGCCAGCCAGGAAATTGGAATTCTCAGCACCGGGGGCTCGCCGACCGATTTTGTGCTGACCTCGGATTCGCCGGGAATCGTTATCACCCCCTCGCGCGGCGTAACTCCGGCCACGGTGCGGATCTCCGTCGATCCTGCAACTTATCAGAATGTCAAAGGCACGATCAGCGTGCAGATCAGCATCAAATCCAATTCCGCCGTGAACGTGACTAAGCCCGTGCGGCTGCTGATTAACAATCGGGAACCGGATCAGCGCGGAACGTTCGTCAACGTCCCGGGCAAACTGGTGGACCTGCTGTCGGACCCTGTGCGCGACCGGTTCTACGTACTGCGCCAGGACACGAACGAAGTCATGGTCTTCGACGGCAGGAGCTATCAGCATGTGAAGACGCTCCGTACCGGCAACACCCCCACGCAGTTGGCGATCACATTCGACCGCCGCTGGCTCCTGGTAGGCAACGACAATTCGCAGTTGGCCAATGTCTTCGATCTGGAGACCTTGGAGGCGAGCGAACCGATCTACTTCCCGGGCGGTCACTATCCCCGGTCGCTCGCCAGTTCGGGCAACGCGCTGCTCGCCGCGACGCGGGTCGCCGGACAGACGCACAAGATCGACCGCGTCGACATGGCCACGCGGACAGCCTCCGAACTTCCGACGCTGGGTGTGTACGAAAACAACATCAGCATCAATACTGCCCTGGTTGCCTCGCCGTCGGGCAGCTCGATCCTGGCCGCTCAGGCCGACGGAAACCTTCTCCTCTATAACGCCAACGTCGATTCCTTCACCATTTCCCGCAAGGACGTCGCGGATCTTTCGGGCGCTTATGCCGCCTCCAGCTTCGATAATTTCGTCGTGGGGAACAGGCTGCTCAACGCTTCCCTGGTCACGATGCGCACATTTGAGTCCAATACAGGCCGCAGCTCCGGTTTTGCCTTTGTCGGCGAGATGGGCTTCCGGACGACGGCTCCCGATGCATCAAGCCCCGGCGTTATTCAGCGCGTCGACGTCAGTGCGAGCGGTACAACCCGTCCCACGCGAATGGTCGAAGCGCCCATGCTCGGTTCCACTGGCGCTGCGTTCACGCGATCGGTCGCCCCACTTTACAGCCGCCACGTGATCGTTGCCTTAACCACTTCGGGTGTCACGGTTCTGCCCTGGGACTATGACTCGGCCGTTGCATCGCCTCGCGTGACGAAAGTGTTGAACGCCGCCGACAATTCAACCGGGCTCTCCCCCGGCGGCCTCATCAGCCTCTACGGCTCCGATCTGAGTCCCGTTAACCTGGCTTCGCGCGAACTGCCCCTGCCGACCGCGCTCGGAGAAAGCTGCCTCACCGTCAACGGCATTCCGACTCCGGTCCTGTTCGTTTCGCCCAACCAGATTAATGCGCAAATGCCCTTCAACGTGGAAGGAAACGTTACGATGATCTTGCGCACCCCCGGCGGCGTCAGCGACAACTACAATCTCGTGGTTCGCTCGGCCGCTCCGGGTGTCTTCCGTGCGACGATCGACGGCAATAATGATGTGCCCACGGTCGTTCGCGCCGACAATAACGAAGTCGTCACCCTCTCCAATCCGATCCGCCGCAACGATGCGCTCGTGATCGTCCTGACCGGTTTGGGGAAGACATTCCCGGCTATCGACGCCGGAATCCCGGCCCCTGGCGACCCGCCGCTGGCCTCGCTCGTGGAGCCGGAGGTGCGCCTGGGCGGAGTGCCCCTCGCGGTTAGTTTCGCCGGCCTGAGCCCGGGCCAGGTCGGTGTTTATCAGATCAACGCCGACGTTCCCAACGTAATTCCAACGGGAGTCGACATTCCCTTGACCATCACTGCAGCCGGGTCGAGCACGACACTTGCCGTGCGGGTTGTGAACTGATCCGAGAGAGATTGGAGTAGACACACATGTTGAACAATACCTTCAAACGCTCGAAGTTCGTCTTCGCATTGACCGCGCTGTTTACGCTCCCCGCAATGGCGCAAAAATGGGAGTTCGGCGCCGGCGGCGGAGCAAGCTTCTATACCAACAAGGATGTGGTCAATCGCCTCGGTACGGCCGAAACCGGCTTCAGCCCGGGCTATACCGGCACCGCCTGGTTGGGACAGGACAGTTTCGGTCACGTCGGCGGCGAAATCCGGTACCACTTCGCTAAAAACGACCTGAAGCTCTCCGCCGGTGGAACCAAGATTGGCTTTTCAGCCCACACTCACACCGTCGGATACAACGTCCTCATCCACACGCAACCGAAATCGGCGAAGGTTCGCCCATACGTACTGTTTGGCGGCGGCGTGAAGATCTTCCGCGGCACGGGCGCTCCGCGCGCCTCCCAACCGCTCAGCCAGTTCGCCGTCCTCACCAACACTGACCAGCCCAAACCTTATGTCCAGTTTGGCGCGGGCGTCAAGGTAAACATGGGCGAGCATCTCTACATCCGCGCTGAATTCACCGACCAGATGTCTCCGTTTCCCAACGAGGTCATTCTGCCGGTCCAAAGCGGTTCCCTTTCCGGATGGATCCATAACTTTCTGCCCGTGTTCGGTATCGGCGTAGCTTTCTAGTCCCGCCAGCCCATCGCCCGGCGTTTCGAAACCCTGGGGACGCAGCCATGCGCTGTGTCCCCTGCTCCATTTCCCGTTTGTGCTGAAATGCAGATTGGGAATCGCGGCCGATTTCGTCCTGATCGTCGTCGCCGGTTTTATCGGCGCCTTGCTGGCGCGCGCATTGCGCCTGCCCCTTTTAGTTGGCTACGTCGCCGCCGGAGTGGCGGTCGGTCCCAATACGATCGGCCCCACGGTCGGCGAATTGCATGAAATCGAGCTGCTTGCCGAGATCGGCGTGGCCCTGCTGTTGTTCTCGCTCGGCTTGGAGATTTCGCTCCGCGATCTGGAGCCGGTGAAGCGAGTCGCACTCATTGGTGGCAGCATCCAGGTGGTTTTGACCGCTGGTCTTGCCGCCATCGCCGGAATCCGGTGGCTCGAAATGCCCGTTTCCGACGCCGCCTGGTTCGGCGCCATGGTCGCGCTGTCCAGCACCATGGTAGTTCTGAAGACCCTCTCCGTCCGTGGAGTGACGTCCACCCTCGCCAGCCGCGTCATGATCGGCCTCCTGGTCCTGCAGGACCTCGCCGTCATCCCAATCCTCATCATCCTCCCTGGTATTGCGAACCTCCAAGGCGCGCTCGGCGGCTTATTGCGGCC
>DASRHX010000534.1:0-4879 GCA_035650295.1 Bryobacteraceae bacterium
GGGAAGCTGAGCGGGCTGGGTGCCCGCATGGAAAGGATCGAAGCAAAATGAGCAGCGCACCGAAAACGCATCATCCGGGATTTCTCGCATTGGTCGCCGACGCCAAAACGCGCGTACGCGAAATCACGTTGGACGACTACAAGAAGTTGGCGCAAAAGGGCGAAGCCGGCCTACTGATCGACACGCGCGAAGAGAGCGAGTGGGTTGCCGGGCACGCCGCGGGCGCGCTCTGGTTGGGGAAGGGCATCATTGAGCGCGACATCGAAGCGAAGGTGCCCGACCACGACCAGAGGATGGTCCTCTACTGCGGCGGAGGCTATCGCAGTGCATTAGCGGCCGATTCACTGCAGAAGATGGGCTACACCAACGTCATCTCACTCGATGGCGGCTGGCGCGCTTGGAACAACGGCGGCATGCCGGTTGAAAAGTAGAGTCGCGCCGGCCTAATTCACCCACACCGGACTGGACCACGCTTTATTCGTGTCCAATTGCTCCAGGCGCAGATAGAAGTAGTCGCCAGGCTGAATCGGCTTACGGTCGATGAACTCGAAGCTGGAATCCATCGGCCCATTTATGTCGACGAGGTCGGCATAAATGAAGAAGGCGGGGGCAACACCCATTGCCTTCATGTAGGGATGCTGGACGTTTGACGCTTCCCGTTTGAACTCCCAGTGGCCGTTGGCTTCCAACACGGCAAGTGGGATGTCGGCCTCAATCACACCCACCGTGCCTGCATCATCCAGCCTGAAATGAATCGATCCGCCGCTCACCTCGGCCGTGTCCACCAGCACGCCGTCGCGATCGTTGGATACCGCGGCCGTCGACCACACGATCCCATTGGCCTGCTGCCGTACCTCTTCGAACCCCTGGTCGAGGTTCACCGGCGCACGCATGCGGAGTCTGCCGCCGGATGGTGTTAACGAGCCGGAACGGAATCCCGTGGCGGCGCGTCGCTGGTAAATGTTGTCGCCCCAAACGATGCGCAGCAGCTTGGCACGAGTCGACGCGCGCGCGGGCCAGATGGAATGGACCACTTCATTATTACGGATCAAGTCGACGCGCAATAACGGCGAAGTCCCCGAAACTCGCGCTTGTATGCGGGCCTCCTTGGACTGTTGCGAGGAGATCTCTCCACCCATCGGCTCACCGTTCACCTGGAAGTCGACGAGCATTCTCTGGTTGCCCGTGGCGGCGAAGGTGCGGCGGGAATAGAGTGCGTCCCAGATCGACGAGCGATCCTTGGTCAGTGCTTGCACACCCGCGAGCCCGTTGGGACTTACGTAGATGAGCCCCGGGTACGCAGCGCCCATCATGGTCGTGTGGGTATCGCCCGCGGCGATTGCCCCTTGCCGCAATCCGGCGGCGAGGTGCTTCTGCCAACTCTCCTCAAACACGCCATGAACGCTCGCGACTTCGAATAGCCTCTCCACGCGCGAGTCGGTGGCGTGCGACCAATCTGGCGGACCTCCGCCAATGTGCGGGATCACCAGCGTCGGCACTCGAGCCAATTGCACCGTCTGCAGCATTTTCGCGATGGGTGCGTTTGGATTCATCGGGTCCAGTTCCATCGTCGACCGCGCCGAATCGGCGTTGTAGAAAATGTTGTGGTGGCCGCCGATCGCAGTGCCCACCGAATACTCGTAGCCCAGCAACGACACGAAGCCCTGCCACCCGTTGACCATCCTCGTTGTTGCCTGCAGCGCCGGCCAGGCGTCTACTGGATATCGTTTCGCGACGTAGAAATCCGGTCCCTGCCCCGTCAGCCCGTTGTGATGTGGCGTGACCGCGCCGAAGTCGAGCAGGCCCACTCGCCGCCCATACAAATAGAGATCCTCGAAATTGCCACGCCCGTCGGCCAGATACGTATGCTGGTGCAGTTCGCCGAAATAGGTTCGTCGCACTGGATCGCTTTCCACCCACACGGGATTCGAGGTTGCGCGGTACTGACCATCCTCAGTGCCCACTTCGATGCGCAAAGTTCCCGGCGCGATGGCTACCACATCACGCGCGATGTAATGCTGCAGAGCCTGGTCCCAAGCGAAGTTGCCGCCCTGTATATCGGCGGATCGTACTTTCAATTTCAATCCCGCTGGATTTTTCGCCTGCGACGACCACTCGTCGGTCGGAACTACCTCCAGAGGAAACGCCTCCCCTGCCTTCACAACGCTAGGAGCTTGTACTCGCAGCCGCCGCATCTGCCCTCCCGTGACGCGCAAGTTCGCGTCCCCGATGTAGCCCAACACCTTGCCGCTGTTGAGAATCACGAAGCGGAAGTTGAAGAGCGCTTCCTCGTAAAACTGCATCCGGACGCCCCGCGTGCCGCCAAGATCGAACAAAACCTTATCGCCTTGTTTCAAACGCCCCTGCTTCACCGTGATTCCTGCCGTCTTTCGGTAGGGGAACACGCTCGGTGTGTTGCGCTGTACCCAATTCGTGTGAACAGCAGGCTCAAGCGTAACCCCCGCCGCCGAAGCCGCCGCGGAGAAGTAGGCCGCGCGCGTTGCGGAATCGATCTGAAACTCCTCCATATCGCTTGTGAAGTGCTTCCAAACCTCGATCGTCATCCCGTGTTCGATCGCCATGTCGCCAATCGTGATCTCGACCTGATGGCGGTTGCGCGAACCCATCTCCACCACGGGACTTGTCAGCAGCTTCACTGTTCCATGCAAAGGGAAGCCCGGTGGGAACCACGAACCAGGCCGTAAATCCGCGGGTTTCCCTGTAATCGGTGAGACGCCGGGGTTTGCCGTCTGCGAGGTGAGCAGCCAGCCTCCTGCCGCGGCAATTATGGCGGCTGTGATCACACCTGTGCGGCGCAGCATGCGCTCATTCTATGATTGACGCCATGTCCCTGCACACTCGCCGCGGGTTTCTCGCAGCCGTAGGCGCCACCGCCGCGCTCGCGCAAAACCGCGACACGATCATCGATATCCATCAGCACACAGACTACGTGGGCCGTTCCGACGAAGCTCTCATTGCGCATCAGGCCAAGATGGGCATCACCAAAACCGTGCTGCTCCCCGCCGGCTCCCGGTATGGCCTGGAGGCCGGCGCCAGCGGCAACGACCGCTGCCTCGAACTCGTGCGCCGCTATCCGGATAAATTCACCATGTTCGCCAACGAGGTGCCTTATGACGACAACTTTGCCGAGGTCGTCGAAAAGTACCTGAAACTCGGGGCAATCGGCATCGGCGAACAGAAGTTCTTTGTCGACATGATGGGCCCGGTGATCGATAAGATCGCCACGGTCGCGCAGGCTAACGGCGTGCCCGTTCTGCTTCATTTCCAACATGAGCGTTATAACGTGAACTATGGACACTTCCACAGGGTGCTGGCAAAATATCCACGCGTGAACTTCATCGGCCACGCGCAGACTTTTTGGGCCAATGTCGATGCCAAGCAGGAACAGGAGATCCTCTACCCGAAATGGAAGGTGACCCCGGGCGGCTGGACCGACCGATACTTGCGCGACTATCCGAACATGTTTGCCGATCTCTCCGCCGGTAGTGGATTGAACGCCATGACCCGCGATGTCGAGCAGGCGCGCGAGTTCGTCAAGCGCCACGTGGACAAGCTGATTTACGGAAGCGACTGCAATGACAGTGTGGGCGTGGGGGCCAAATGCAGTGGCAGCCAGCAAATCGCGATGATGCGCAAGCTCGCTCCCGATGCCTCCGCACTGCGTAAGATCTTCGAGCTGAACGCGAAGAAGGTCATGAAGGTTTAGCGGGCAGGTTCGCCACCGGCTTCGCCGCGTCAGTGCGTCATCGCATAGACGACGTAGTTCACGCCAATCCGGAACGCCAGCGACGCGTACTTCTCCGGATACTCTGGGATGTCGGCCCATTCCCACGCGTCGCCCAGGTCCATGTTGAAGCAGATGGCGATGATCACCCGCCCGCGCTCGTCCAGAATCGCGCGCCAGTGCGGATACACGCCGCCCCGCTCAATCTGGTCGCCATGTACCACATTCAACCCCGGAACGCGAAACCGTTCCGAGAGGTCGTAGACGGTGTGAAAGATAGCGTCGCCATTTTCCATCTCCACCATCTGCGCGCCGGGCATGATGCGGTTCACACCGGCCATGAAGCTCGCCCACTCACGCGGACTGTGGAAATCATCCACCATCAGGAAGCCGCCACGGTCGAAGAAGTTTCGCAGGCGCCGCGCATGCTCGTCGGTGAGTGTCCAATCGCCGATGCCCACTGCGTAGAGCCAGGGCCAGTCGTAAAGATCGTTGGTGGCGATGTCGACTATCTGCTCGACAGACCGCGCGTGAATGCGGCTTAAACGCCGCAAGGCGACAATGAACTGCCGGTCGGATTTGTTCGCGTCGATGCCCCAGCGCGAGCGGTAGTAGCCAAAGCCCCTGCCGTCGCGGTTCGAACGGTAGCGCAGGCGGGCGAAGGCGAATTCGGTTTGCTCCCACGCGTCCGGCGGATCCTCCGCCGGGTCCTGCATCTCCGACTCATATTGAGCCCACCGTCTTCCACCGTGACGCGATTGAGCCATCATCAGCGCACCGGCAACGAGCGCGCTCACGCAAGAAACCGCGATCACTCCGCGGGCGTTCATACACCGATTGTACGGGTGCTCGCCCGCTCAGCGCACTACGATGTTCGCCGCGGCCTGGTTATCAAACTCGTCGGCAAGCCGCACGGCGACCGTCACCTCACCCACGGGAGCGCTGTCGATAGTGAGCGAATATTCGTGCGCAAGCGAGTCGCTCAGCTTCGTCGTAGGCTCCACTACGGTCCAAGTTCCTCCGTTCACGGAGTACTCCGCCCGCGCGATCGGATTGAGGCTGTCGGCGGCCTTCCACGTTGCCGTAATGCGCCCCCCGGTTCGCGCAGCCTGCAGCGAGTTGATCACGGGCGGC
>DASRHX010000535.1:0-2053 GCA_035650295.1 Bryobacteraceae bacterium
TTCCCGTCGTCAACCGGTTAAACAGTGGCTACTTCAATAACGCTGCATTCACCCAACCTGCCGCCGACGTGTTTGGTTCTGCTCCGCGCTATCTCAGCTACCGGGGACCCGGCATCAAGACAGTGGACGCCGCGTTGCTGAAGAGCATCGCGACAAAAGAAGGACAGCGTTTCGAGTTCCGGCTCGAGGCGACGAACTTCACCAACACGCCGATCTTCGGCGACCCGAACACCAGCTTTGGCAACTCCAACTTCGGCTCGATCACGGGCGTGAAGGTGGGTTCCCGCAACATTCAGCTCGGCTTCAAGTATTACTTCTGAAGCTGGCTGAGTAGTGAAATTGACGGCCCCAGCTACGGCTGGGGCCGTTTCCTCGTCTCCTCCTGCGGCGCGATTAGCGCCCCACGCTACAATGTGGCGATGGGTGATCCGGCCCCACCAGTCAATTTCGAACAAGCCCTCGACGAGCTCGAAAAGGTCGTCAAGAAGCTCGAATCGGGCGATCTGCCGCTCGAAGAAACGCTTGCCCTCTTTGAACGTGGCGTCGCACTATCGGAATCGTGCCGCAAGCAGTTGGAATCCGCCGAGACGCGAATCGAAATGCTGTTGAAGCGCGCCGGTGAAGTGAAAGCCGAACCCTTCGACGCAAAGAATGTCTAAAACGGGATGCCCTCCGATGTCCGCGCCGCTAACGCCGGCCGTGTTTGATTTGAACGCCTACCTTTCCCAGCAGGGCGAGCGCATTCACGCTGCACTCGAGCGGTTCGTACCACCCGAAACCGAAGAGCCGACCATCATTCACCGCTCCATGCGCTACTCCTTGTTCGCCGGAGGCAAGCGCGTGCGACCGGTGCTGGCGATCGCCTCCGCCGAAGCGTTGGATTGCGAAACGGATGCTGTGCTTGCCCCCGCCTGTGCACTCGAGATGGTGCACACCTACTCGCTTATTCACGACGACCTTCCGGCGCTGGACAATGACGATCTGCGCCGCGGCCTTCCCACCAATCACAAAGTGTTCGGCGATGCCATGGCCATTCTCGCGGGCGATGCTCTCCTCACGCTCGCCTTCCAGGTTCTGTCGCGAGCGCCCGGCCTCGACGCCGCGCAGCGTCTGGCTCTTGTGGAGGAGTTGAGCGTCGCATCCGGCACCGTCCGCGGCATGATCGGCGGCCAGGTCCACGACCTCGAAGGTGAGAATCAAACTCCTTCCACAGAACTGCTCGATAAAATTCACCGTGCCAAAACGGGAGCGCTCCTTCGCGCCAGCGTGCGATTTGGCGCCATCAGCGCAGACCACCTCCCCGGCAGCCCCTCCTACCAGTCGCTCTCTCGCTATGGCGAGTCCATCGGTCTTGCCTTTCAAATCGTCGACGATCTTCTGGACCTGGAATCGACCCCTGAACAGTTGGGCAAAACTCCCGGCAAGGATGTGGCGCAAAACAAAATCACGTTTCCCGCTGTGTATGGAGTGGAGACCTCGCGGCGCATGGCGGATGAGCACTTGGCCGCCGCTCACGCCGCACTTGAGCCCTTTGGCGAACGTGCCACCGCGTTGCATGCTATCGCCGATTTGATCGTGCACCGCAACTCATAACCTGCAAATGCCCGCCGCCAAACGCCGCCTCGATCAGTTGCTGGTGGAGAAGGGGCTCGTGGCCACCCGCGAAAAAGCGCAGGCGCTCATCCTAGCGGGCGACGTCACCGTGAATGGCCAGCGCGCATCCAAAGCAGGACAAGTCGTTCCCGAAGAAGCAGCGCTGGAAATTGCCGCTCGCCTGCCGTACGTCTCGCGCGGAGGCCTCAAGCTTGCCCATGCGCTAGACCACTTCCACATCTCCGTCGAGGGCCTCGTCTGCCTCGACATCGGCGCATCTACCGGCGGCTTTACCGACTGCCTTCTGCAACGCGGCGCCGCGCGCGTCTACGCTGTGGATGTCGGCCACGGCCAGTTGGATTGGAAGCTGCGCAACGATCCGCGCGTCATTGTGCACGAACAATTGAATGCCCGCTTTCTCGCGCCCGGCGATCTGCCCGAAAAGGCCGGCTTTGCCACA
>DASRHX010000536.1:0-3252 GCA_035650295.1 Bryobacteraceae bacterium
TCCATGCTTGCCGCGATTTCGAGCAGTCTTTATGCGGTCGATGGAGTAGTTCTCATCGACCAGAAACTCGCCCGGGCTGGTAACGTCTCGCCGGGCGATACACCCGGATTTCCGGTGACAATTTCTCAACCAGGGAGCTACAACGGCGATTCACATCACCGCCGACAATGTCACTCTCGACTTGAATGGTTTTAGCATTATTGGACCGACGATCTGTACACCGAATCCGACGACGTGCAACTTCTCGGGTGGGGGGAGTAGGCATACACGCCAGCGACTTTCAGCGTGGAACCGTCGCGCCGCAGGGTGTCACCGTTCTAAATGAACCGTGCGCGGTATGGGGTTTCATGGGGTGCGGTTGATGGGTAACGGGACGGTTGTTGAACGTGTCAGATCGTTCAGCAATGGCGGTCCGGGAATCGTCGTAGGCACCGGCAGCGTCATTGACAGCATGACCTTTCTCAACGGCGGCACTGGAATTATCGCCCTCATGGTGCGCGGCAGTTCCGCCGAAGGGAATCGCTCTGTCGGCATCTTCATCCGCGACAACGGCGTGGCGACCAGCAACAATTCCAACTTCAACGGCGGCGACGGCATCACCGCAAACAAGGCCACCGTGACCGGCAACACAGTCAATAGCAACAATGGTTTTGGCATTGCCGCCACCTGCCCGAGTAGCATCGTTGGTAATACTGTCGTCGCCAACCTGCGTGGGAGTATACAACAAGGCGGAGCGGGCGCCTGCACGCTGGCCAATAACGCCCAATAGGGGTCTCGAAACAGTAAACTTGGGGGCCGTTGGCGTGGACGCGCCAACGGCTTCAGGAACGAGGCGAGGCGGAACACCGGCTTGCTGCCGATTGAGCCGTTAGAATGAAGTCGCACCACCACTCACCTTACTGTTGGCTTCCTGTTTTGATTATGGTTGTTGTCGCAGACGCGACGCCGTTAACCTTCCAAGAGTCCGAGCCCGCTTGTGTGATTTGGTTAACGGTGTGTTCCTCATTGCTGCGGCTCGCCCCACCGCACTCCGAGGTTAACCACCTTCCACACGATCGTGATTTCCATGTTGTCCAACATCTACCAAAACGGAAGCCGGTACTCGGACCGATTGGGAGACTGACCGGGTGATTGCCGCGGGTCGAGATACTGTGAGCTTTGCATGCCTGCTACGCGTACACCGACGGCCTGCTCGTGCAGGTCAACCGCAACTTCGATGGGATTCATGGATGCGCCACCACCATCAGAGTCTGAGAGCGCTTCAGCACGCACTCTAGGCACTGCCGCAGATTTTCCGGATCGAGAGCGGCGAAGCTTTCGTCCAGTATCACGAGACCGCTTCCCTGTAACAGCGCGCGGACCATGAAGACACGGCTTCTCTCGCCTTGGGAAAGCTGCCAGCCCGTTTCTCCGACCACTTGCTGGAGGCCGGCCGGCATCCGTTCCAAAAGTTCGCCAAGTCCAAGTTCCCGGCAAACCGATTCCGCTTCCACCCAGTCCTTCTCGCCCGGAGGCCAGCGCCGCCCCATCAGCAGATTGAACGCGAGCGACTCCGTGAGGATATGATTCTCGTGATATTGCGGTGCCATGGCTACGTGCCGCCTCCACTCGGACGCGCCCAGCGTCCGTCGGTCAAGCCCACCCGCCAGTAAGATTCCCGTTTCCGGTTCACGCGATCCGGCGAGGAGCGACGCCAGCGTCGACTTACCGCCGCCGGAGCTGCCTTCGAGAAGTATCCAGTCGCCTTTTGAAATCTGAAAACTCGCGCCGTGCAGCACCGGCTCCCCGCCTTGGTGGTAGCGGAACTGGATATCCTGCACCCGAATAACGTCACGCGACGTGGAGGCGCTCGCCGTGCCCACTGGCTCCGCGCGCTCAGCCGCGTGAAACAGCGCCGCGACCTGCTTCCAGGAAATCGCCGCGCCCGCCAACGACGCAAGCCCGGCCGACAGCCGCCTCAATGCCTGGTGCGCCAATAACACTCCACCGACTCCGACCGCCGTTTTTGCCAAATCCGCCGGTCCGGAAGAAAGGAACGCTGGCGCCAGCCCCGCCAGCCCGATGATGAGCCACCCTTGCGGCGCCAGTACGGCCAGCCGAGCATTCTCGCGATCAAGCAACGCCGACGCCGCCACATATCGATCGAGCGCTTCGTCCTCATTCGCGTGCCATCGATCAGGCGATGATTGAACGATCCGAGTACGATGACCAGCCATGTTCTCCACCAGGTCATTGGTCATTTGCACGCGGCTTTCGGTCCAGCCGGCCCGCCGTCTCGCATATCGCCAGCCCAGAAATCCCGTCACGACTACCCATCCGGCGAGCAGCAGTATCTGAACCACGCCGCCTTTGCCCAGCGCCAGCACCACCGCGGAAAACACGAGCTCGAATGCGGCCATCACGGCGGTCAAGCCGCCGGACAGCGCGAGCGACTCAACCGTTTCCGATTCGATCACACGTCCGAGTAACTGACCCGCGCCCTGGCTCCGGATCTGTTCGCTTTCGAGGCGCAGCGCGCCGGCGAGCAGACGCTGCTTAAGTAGCCCTCCGAGCGCCAGCCCAAGCGCGCCCATCGAACGCGTCGCTAACATCCGCAGCGGCACGATGGTTAGCAGTAATAACAGCCACGCGATTAGAAGACCGCGGTCTGCTCGGCCGTTGAGCGCTGACAATCCCAGCGCCCACCAGGCGAGCAGCCACAACGCATATTCGCCCATGTGCGCCGAACACAGGAGAAGCAGCCGCGATCCGAGCCCCGCGTCGCGCGCTTGCCGCGTGAAGCTTGAGCCAGGCCGTACCCGGAGCTGCCACAGCATCCCGAGGCGCTGCGAGCCAATCTGCTCTTCCAACAGCGCGCGCCGCACGCGCGGCCGCCGGCCCGCCGGTATCGCACAATGTTCCAGAAGTTTGTCGACTCTTGCTGTGTGCGAAGCTTCAGCTCTATCGCAGAGCATATCTCGCAGAGTTTCGATTGCCACGGACCGTAGCGAAAGATCGGGCGTGAGGATTACGGCCGTGTTCCCGCGACAGGCAACAAGTCCCAGGTGCAAGCCGGCCAGCGGTACCACCGAGGGTACGGACTGCCGCAACTGTTCGCGCATGGCGCGGCCCACCAGTTCAACACGTTCCGCCTCCAGTCCTAATCGTGAGCAGGCGTGTTCGACGTCCGCCCCCGGGCCGGCCGCGGCGGTTTGGATCTCGAGTCCAGCCTGGCGCGCCAACGCCTCAACCAGCTCACTCGCGGATCTCCAC
>DASRHX010000537.1:0-23781 GCA_035650295.1 Bryobacteraceae bacterium
TCTATGCGAGAAGTTGTACGGGCCGGATTTGAGCGAATAGCCGCGCATCCTCAGGCGGTGGTGACGATGTGGCTTTGGAGTCCGAGCGCTTCAATCTCCTGCTCGCGGATGCGGAACTTCTGCGCCTTGCCGGTCACCGTCATGGGGAAGCTGTCGACGATGCGAATGTGCGCGGGAATTTTGAAGTGCGCAATCTTCCCGCGGCAAAACTCGCGGATCTCCTCCGGCGAAGCCGTCTCGCCCGGTCGCAAACGAACCCAGGCCGCGACACTTTCGCCGAACACCTTATCTGGAAGGCCGACGACCTGCACATCGGCGATCTTCGGATGGGTGAACAGGAAGCCCTCGATTTCCGCCGGATATATGTTCTCGCCGCCGCGAATGATCATCTCGCGAGAACGGCCGCGGATGTGGACGTAGCCGTCGTCCCGCATGATGGCCAGATCGCCTGTGTGCAGCCAACCCTCTTCGTCCACGGTACGGGCTGTCGCTTCCGGCTCCTGATCGTAACCGAGCATAATCAGGTAACCGCGCGCGCACAACTCGCCTATTTCGCCACGCGGCACCGTCTCTTCGGTCGATGGCTTGACGATTTTTACTTCAACATTCTGCGCCGCCGAGCCCACGGTGGAAGTTCGCTGTTCGAAAGTGTCGCCGGGACCGTTCATCGTGATCACCGGCGACGCCTCGGTTTGTCCATATATTACGGCCACTTCGGCGCAATGCATTTCGGCGTTGATGCGCTTCAACAGCTCGACGGGGCACGGTGCGCCTCCCATGAACGCGGCGCGCAGTGAAGTCAAGTCGAACTGGGCAAATTTAGGGTGCTGGAACTGCGCAATGAACATGGTGGGCACACCGGCGGTGACCGTGGCTTTCTCCTCCTGAATCGCTTCGAGCGTCGCCTGCGCGTCGAATGTGGCCGACGGGAGGATGATGGTCGCGCCATGGGCGACGCAGTTCAATGCGGCGCACACACAACCGGCGCAGTGGTAGAGAGGGAACGGGACGCACATGCGATCGTTCTCCGTTACGCCGATCCAGTCGCCCGTGAAGCGCCCATTGTTCACCAGACCGCGATGCGGCAGCAGGACGCCCTTTGGCGAACCGGTCGTACCAGAAGTGTATTGAATGTTGGTAGGATCGGTGGCAAGCACCGGCTGGCTGGGGAGATCGCGGCCAAAGGCGAGCATGGCATCCCACTCGTCCGTGCCGAGGTGGATGACATGCGAGAGCGCGTGTTCGGGGGAGCGGGCCGCATCGAGAATGTCCTGGTAGTTCGAGCGGGTATCCTGCGCCCACAAGAACAGCGCCTTCATGCGCGACTTACCGAGCACATAGGCGAGTTCATGGGAACGATAAGCCGGGTTGACGTTCACGAGCACGAAGCCCGCGCGTGCGCAGCCGTACTGAAGAAGCAGCCACTCAACGCAGTTGGTGGACCAGATGCCGACGCGCTCTTGCGGCTGGAGGCCGAGGCCTGCGAGTCCGCGGGCAACGCGCGTTACCGCGTCATCGAATTCGCGCCAGGTGAGACGCACGTTTTGGTGGCGGACAAAGAGCGCTTCGCGATCGGGAAATCGGGCCGCTGTTTGGGCGAGCATCTCACCAAGCGTGATCTCCCAAAGCGGCGACTCGGGGCCCTTGGCGTAACTAGGCTGCGGCATCACCGTGACAGCATACAAGATCGAATGAGCTACGTTTGAGAGTGATACCATTTTCCGATGCTACGATCCGGAATTCCTTTCGCGCTTTTCGCCTCTCTCTTGCTTACCAACGGCTGCGCACCTGCGCCGCCGCCCGACACGCGGGCGGCCGATGAAGCAGCCATCAAAGCATTGGACGAACAATGGTCCGCGGCAGCCGGCAAGCATGACGTCGACGCCGCGGTTGCGCCATATGCCGACGATGCGGTGCTATTGCCGCCGAATGCGCCCCTTGCAAAGGACCCCAAGTCCATTCGCGAAGCGTGGGCGGGCATGCTTGGTCCTAACGTCGCTGTTTCGTGGACAGCAAGCAAAATTGAGGTGGCAAAAGCGGGAGACTTGGCATACTCCTATGGGACCTACGCCATGGCAATTACCGATCCCAAGGGCGGACCGGCAATCAACGATAGGGGAAAGTTCTTGGAGATCTGGAGAAAGCAAGCCGACGGGAAGTGGAAATGCATTGTGGATACGTTCAATTCCGACCTGCCGCTGCCGGCGCCGCCGCCAGAGAAGAAGAAATAGCGGCCTAGCGGGGCCGCGTGACGAGGCGAATGGCGGCATCGGTTGTAATGTGCAATTCGGTCCCGGCGGGAAGTTTCAACGGCGCGCGCAACCAAAACAGGTGGAGAAACTTAGGCCGCATTCCATAAAACCAGATGAGCGGCAGAATCTCGCCTGATGGTAGGCGCGCTGTTATCTTCGTGTTGTCGGGCGGTGGGGTTTCAGGACGAAGGCCATGGAGCGTAATAGCCTTCTTGAGGACTACGCGGCGGGCAATCACGCGGCCCGGCTGGTCTTGCTCATAGTCGGGCGGAAGCGGATTGGCATAGAGGGGAACGAATGCGGCGTCTCCCTCAGGCGCGCCGCCTTCCACCCAATCGGAGATCAGGTGGATCTCTTCCTGCGTCAGGGCGCGATCATCTTGAAATTCACCGAAACCCTTCACAGCCCCCCACGGTGGCATGCGCCGGGCAAGCACCTCTTCCTTAATCGCCGCAGCCCACGGGCGTGCGGACTCGTAGGTCATGACCGAGAACGGACCGGCGGCATTTTCACGATGGCACGCCGCGCAATGTTTGATGAAGATACGGACGATTTCTTTGGAATAAGTCAGCTTGGTGGTGATGGCCTCATGGGCGTACGCGCAGGAGGCGAGAAGCAGCGCAATCAGGACGCGGCTAGTGTGAGGAGGCATTGGAAAGGAACTCCTGCAGCGTGAGCCGCGCATCGTAGCGCATGTCGAAGAAACCGGCCAGCATCTCTTCCCAACTTTGCTCGCCCCATTTGACGGTCGTCGTAGGGTCGGGGTTGTTCTTATTGTTGGCCGAATTATCGTACCAGGCGGTGCACTCAATCTTGGTACCCGCAGGCAGGCGCAGCGGCTCGGCAAGCCGGTAAGAGAGCTGCCAGTTGAAGCGATATGGATCGACGCGCAGCAGAGTTTCGCGCGTGCCATCTGGGTGAATGGCGCGATACTCAAATGCCTTGCCGCGAAGGTGCATGTGGGGAAAGAAACTCAGGATCTCCGCGCCGGCGGGAATGAAACCTCGGCCCTCCGCCCGGTAGTTCGGGTCGCCCGGGGGAATCGCCAATTTCAGATTCATCATCGACATCGTGACCACGCGCTTGGTCACTGGCTCCTTGGCAAACACCAGCCCGATTTTGCTGCGATCACGACCCGGCTTGCCAGTGGTTGTATAGTGCACTTGGAGAATGATGTCCCATCCTTTCGGGATCATCTTTGCCGTGCCCTCAGGCCATATGTCGGGAATCATGCCAGGCGTGTAGATCGTGAGTACTTGCGCTTGGCCTTGGGCCGCTCCGGAACGGTCTGCCGGCGTGGCCAAACCGGGCTTGGCGTGCTCAAGCCAGCGAGAGCCGGGCGGGCGAATGTAGACCACCACATGATGCACGGCCTGGCGGAAGCTCGGGCGTACCTCGACCATCCGGATCCACTTGTCTTCGGTGAAGCCCGTCGGTAGCACGATGTGCATGTACTCGATCGCCGCCTTGACGGGAATTTCAAACTCCGATGTCATCTCGAAGACGGCATCAGGCTGGGCGATGTTCCAACCTTCGACGAATTGCCGAGGCGGCGGTGCATCGGCGGGATTGCCCCGTGGCGCGCCGGCGTCGGACCACGCCTTCAGGGTGGCGATTTCCGCGGGGGGCAGAGTGGGATCATTTGAGAATCGGTGCGACGCCTCGGCTGCGAACCAAGGTGGCATCTTCTTCTGTAACACCGACGCGCGAATGGCACGAGCCCGCGGGCGCACCTGCTCGTAAGTAATCAGCGCAAATGGTCCGATTTCACCAGGACGGTGACAGTTTTGGCACCGGGCCTGTAGGATCGGTTCGACATCCTTGTGGAACGTAGGCTCGGCGGCCATTAGCGCCGTCGCAACTAAGCACGCAAAGGTGAGTGTGATTACCACCCTGCCTTTTCGCCCTTGGTCTGTTCATCGAGCCAGGTCTTGAGCGGGGCAAAGTAATCGAGCATGGCGGTCGCGTCCATCTTGTCTTCACCCGTCATGGCCTTCAGCGCTTCCGGCCACGGCTTGCTTGCACCCATGGACAGCATTGCGTTCAGCTTCGTCCCCGCCTCTTTGCTTTCGTAAATGGAGCAGCGGTGCAAGGGTTGAGTGCAACCAGCGGCTTTAGCCAGCGCGCGATGGAACTGGAACTGGAGGATGTGAGCCAGAAAGTACCGCGTGTAGGGTACGTTTGCCGGCACGTGATACTTAGCGCCGGGGTCGAAGACGTCTTCCCCGCGCGTTCCAGTTGGCGCGACGCCCTGGTATTTCCTCTTTAGTTCCCACCAGGCGGAGTTGTAGTTTTCCGGCTTCACTTCACCGGAGAAGACCTTCCAGCGCCACTGATCGACGAGCAGGCCGAACGGCAGGAAAGCGACCTTCTCCAACGCCCGGTGCAGCAGCAGGCCGATGTCCTTGGAAGCGTCCGTTGGTTTGGCGAGGAAACCAAGTTTCACGAGATATTCTGGCGTGATCGAAAGCGCGATGGTATCGCCGATGGCCTCGTGGAAGCCATCGTTTGCCGAATCACGGAAGAGAAATGGCTGAGTGTTGTAGGCGCGTTGATAGAAGTTGTGGCCCAACTCGTGATGGATAACGGCGAAGTCTTCGCCCGTCACCTGAATGCACATCTTGATGCGTAAGTCGTTCACGTTGTCGATGTCCCAAGCCGATGCGTGGCAGACCACCTCGCGGTCGCGTGGCTTGATGAACATACTGCGCTCCCAGAACGTCGCTGGTAGCTTCTCGAAGCCAAGCGACGTAAAGAATCGTTCGCCCGCGCGCGCCATTTCACGCTCGTCATACTTCTTGGCCTTCAGAATTTGAGTCAGGTCGTAACCCATATCGCTGCCGACCGGCGCCAGGAGTGGATATACGTTCTCCCAACTCTGCGACCATAAGTTGCCGAGTAAGTGCGCCGGAATCGGGCCGTCCTTGGGTGCCATCTCACCGTACTTCTCGCGCAGGCGTTTGCGGGCGTACGCATGAAGCGACTCATAGAGCGGCTTGATCTGGCCGTACAGCCGGTCCAGCTCTTTGGCGAACTCATCCGGCGGCATGTCGTACTTGGATCGCCACATGGCGCCGGTGTCGGCGAAGCCCAATTCCTTCGCGCCTTGATTGGCCAGTTCGACGAAGCGCGTATAGTCCTTCTTGATGGGCTTGGCGTTGTTGTGCCAGCCGGTCCAGACGCGAAGCAGTTCTGTGGCGTCGCGGTTCTCGGCCATAATGCGCGTGATCTGCGACTCGGCGATGCACTTCTCGCTACCCGCTTCGACGCCGTCGGGACAAACCTTGAACTTGCCGTACTGTCCCTCCATCGCGGCGGCGATCTTAGTCACTTCCTCGCGCAGCTTCGGGTCCGCGGGAGCGGCCAGGCTCAGGGAGAGCTTGAGCAACTTCATCTTGCGAGCCATGTCGGCGGGGAGGGAAACGCCGTCATACTTAGTGGCTTCTTTTGCCAGCTCCACCGCGAGCCCAATCTGACGCTCGTTGGCCTGCGCCGCAAGCGCTTCCGTGTCGTCCGTAATGTAGGTAGCCTGTACCCAAGCTGCCCGGCCCGCCTCGTTTACCGCGGCCAGCATGCGGGTTTCCGCGCTTTCCAGAAACTTACGGGCGTCCTCGGCGGACGGCTTCCCTACCCCGCCTCCGCAACCAGTCAGCAACAGTGCGAGTGCGGGCGCGCACGCGATCCAGATTCTCATCCTTAGATTATGCACCTTAGCCTCTGTTGCCCGTCGCTGCCCATGCCGACAGATAATGAGAACTTATGCAAATCGCAATTATCGGCACGGGATATGTGGGGTTGACCACTGGCGCCTGTTTGGCCGCTATTGGACATCAGGTAACCTGCCTCGACAGCGATCCCGCTAAAATCGAAGCCCTGCGTCGGGGCGGCGTGCCAATTTACGAGCCATTTATTGAAGAAATTCTTGAGGAAGCCGGTGAGCGTCTGTGTTTCACACAGAGCTATTCCGACGCTATACCGGGTGCGGAGGTCGTATTTATCGCCGTTGGAACGCCGCCATTGGCCGACGGTTCACCGGACCTGCAGTATCTTCGCTCAGCGGCGGCGGCGATCGGCGAACACCTTGACGGCGATTTCACGGTTGTCGTCAATAAATCGACGGTACCGATCGGGAGCGGCAACTGGGTTGAGTCGCTGATTCGTGAGTCGAGCATGGCGCGCGTAGGACGGGCGCCAGCCGAATTCGCCGTTGCATCCAATCCCGAGTTTTTACGCGAGGGAAGTGCGCTCCACGACAGCCTCTATCCCGACCGCATCGTGGTCGGAGCCGATTCGGCGCGCGCAGTCGACGTCCTGTCGAATCTCTACCGGCCCATCCTCGAGCAAAGCTTCACCCCACCAGGCTATTTGCGGCGCCCCGATGGCGTCGCTGCCATTCCACTGGTGACTACGGACCTTGCCTCGGCCGAGCTCATCAAATACGCCGCAAATGCGTTCCTTGCGTTAAAAATCAGTTTTATCAACGAAGTCGGCCGCCTTGCCGAAAAGGTAGGCGCCGACGTCACGCTGGTGGCCAAGGGCATCGGCCTGGACCGACGTATTGGCACACGGTTCCTCCAAGCGGGCCTGGGTTGGGGCGGCTCCTGTTTTGCCAAAGACACTTCTGCATTGGTGGCGACGGCGGCCGACTATAGTCTGTCGATGCCCATCGTGTCGGCGGCCCGTGCCGTGAATCAGCAGCAGCGTGAGCGTGTGGTCGAAAAGCTCTTGGCCGAACTGAAGATCATGAAGGGCAAAACGGTGGGACTGCTTGGACTGGCCTTCAAGCCAAACACCGACGACCTGCGCGACGCGCCCTCACTCGACATCGCCCGGGCGCTGATTGCTCGCGGAGCCACGGTCGTCGTGCATGATCCGGTAGCCATGCCCCGTGCGCGCTCCGAGCACGCCAGCCTCGGCGTACGATTTTGCGAATCGGCCGAGCAAGTGGCCGATCACGCCGACGCTCTGGTCCTGGTGACCGAGTGGGACCAATACCAGGATCTGGATTGGGCCGCCATGGCCAAACGCGCACGAACCGCGTTTGTGCTCGATGGGCGCCATTTCCTCGACACCGCGCGCATGGCCCGAGACGGATGGAAGTGCGCGCGGATTTGCGGCTAGCGCCGCACCGTTACGATCGCAATCCCGGCGGTCACCATCGCGCCGGCCATAATAATGCGCGGCGTAATTGCTTCCCCAAAGATCAGGGACGAGACGATCACGCCGAAGAACGGAATCGTAAAGGCAAACATCGAGAGCGTTCCCGCGCTGTGGCGGCGAAGTAACTCGGTCCACACGACGAAACAGAAGCCCGCGACGACGATTCCCTGATAGGCCAACGCGCCTACTGCGAGCGGCGTGGCCGGGCCCAGGCGCATCGGTTCCATAATCAACGCCACGACGAGGAATGCGAGCGTCGAAACATTGCATTGCCAGGTGATCGCGCGAACGGGATCGATGCCCTGCACCAGCCGCCGCGTATAGACACTGCGCAGCCCCAGCAGGGCCGCCGACATCACCAGCATCGCGTTGCCGAGCAGAGGGTCCGACGCCAGGCTCGTGTCGGGCTTACCCAGCACCAGCACGCACATGCCGGCGAAGGCCAGCGCCAGTCCCAGCAACCGCAGGGGGCCGAGCCGCTGTTCATGTGCTGCGAAGTGGCCAATTAGGTTCGCAAACACCGGGTGCGCATTGATGAGGACTACACCATAGGCGGGCGAGGTCAAATTGGCGCCGCTGTTCATCAACAGAATCTGCGCCGCAAACAGTAGCCCGAGCTGGATGAGCCGCCGCCACTCGCCGCGCCCCGGCCACAATGGAATCCGCTGCCACCAGGCCCACAGCAATAGCGCCGCAATGCCAAAGAGCATCCGCCAGAACGCGTTCCAGAACGGCGGGAATACCTCAAGCCCAACCTTGAGCGCGGCGACGTTGCCCGACCAGAGGATAGAAACAAGCAGTGCCAGCGCGGCGCTCCGCACGCCGATAGGCTCATTGATCGAGGCAGGCACGAGTCATTCATCATGCCATGGGCGGCTAGAAACCTGCCTAACGATTGGGACGGGTCAAGAGGCGGATCTCACGCCCGTCGACGCGGGTGGCGCCTTCTCCCGCTACAATTCGACGCGTGATCGCGACTTCGTTCATGAGGCCGAAGGCGCGGTTGTAGATGTAGCGTCCGCTGTCGGTCATTTCGACGGTGGACGGCAGCGTAGAAGTTGCGCCGGGGGCAGCTTGAGCGGCTAACTGCTTCGTCAGTGCCGCGAGTGCGCGGGAGTCGTAGGCCGTGTCGCTTGACAGGTTGGCCTGGTGGGCGTCGAGTGATTCGAGAGTCACTCGGAACGTAGCGGGGACGGTTCCCGAACCGAGCGGAGATGGCTGCTGAATCGGCGTCTCGACGGACTTGCCTTTAACCAGCACAGCACCATGCAATCCGAAGTATGTTTGCACGTCGCTTGCGGCCGCGCTCAGCAGAAATTCCGGCGACATCAATCGGCGGGCTAAGGTCTCCACGGTTTGGCGCTGGCTCGGATCCTGCAACTGCTTCCCGATACTCGACAACATGCCATCGAGCATCGATTGCAGTTTGCCGGCAACTTCGGCCTGATTACGAAGACCGACATACTCGCCGTCAGAACCTAGAATGGCTTCGATGCTCATATCCTTCACAGCGTTTGCCGCCGCGGCGGCGATGGGATTCTTCACGATCTCAGGATTGTCGAAAGCCGTCGCGCCCTGCTGCCACTCGAGAACGAAGCCTTTGGGCCCGGCTTCCAGCACACGGACGCGAACGACGGTGCGGCTCTTGCCGTTGGCTTGAGGGCGGCGGGAGTCCTCACGCACGCGGACGAGTTCCAGTTCAAAGCTGTCGCCCACGCGCAGGGAAGGGCGTAAAGTCAGTTCCTGCGCCCAACTCAGAAGCGGAAGGACCAGTAACGCGGCAGATCGTAACTGCACGCTTACGCTACTCGCCGCCCGCGCCAGTGGCCGCAGCAGGCTTCTTCGGTGCACGGATGACGTCGATCGGATTGATGTTGACGTCGATGGCCACATCGAAGAATCCGAACATCATCTCTTCCCAGCTCTGGTCGCCGTAGCGAACTTCCTTGGTGGGATCGGGGTTGGCCTTGTTGTTGGCCGAGTTGTCGAAGTAACCAGTGGCCTCGATTTTCGTGCCCACCGGCAGCACCTTGCCTACCGGAAGCTGATACCAAAGCTGCCAGTTGAAGTCGTAGGCGGGAACCCACAGCAGTTTTTCGCGCTCCCCCGTCGGATAGACCGCGCTGATCTCCATCGCCTTCCCGCGCAGATGCATGTGCGGCAGCAGGCTGATCAACTCGGTCTCCTTATGAAGCGTAATTGCGCCATCGACGCGGTGGTTCGGCGCGCCCGGTGGGATCACGAACTTGTTGTCGGCCGCAGCCAGCGTGAGCACGCGCTGCTTCACCGGCGAAGTCGAGTAGGTGATTCCGATTTTGCTGATGTCCTCGGTCGCTGTCCCATTGGCCGTATAGTGCATCTGGAAAACGATATCAGCACCGGCCTTGATCAGTTTGGCCTGGCCGGAACGCAGTATCTCGGGCGGTGCGCCGGGCGCAAAACCCGTCAGAAACTCGCCCATGCCCATGCCGCCTCCCTTTTTCGGAATAAATGGCTTGCCGATCGGATAGTCTCGGAACCACTTGTTTTCCGGCTGGCGCACAAAGGCTATGATGTGGTGCACTTGCGCTCGCTTGCCCGGGCGCGCCTCGGCCATTTGCACCCACTTGTCTTCGGTCAGGCCCGTGGGCACGATGATGTAGGTGTATTCGATGGTCCCACTGGCGGCAACCGGGATGGCCTCAGGGAATTCAATCACTTTGTCGGGTTTGCCAATGGTCCAACCCTCCGTGTAGGAGACCGGCACCGGGGCGTCTTTGGCGTTACCCGCTGGAGCCCCCGCGTCCGCCCAGGAAACCAGCGTTTGGATTTCGGCCTCGCTCATGGAACGGTCGTTCGTGAATTTGCCGACATGCGGATCGGCGAACCACGGTGGCATCTTCTTGAGCAGCACCGCCTGCTTGATTGCTTTCGCCCACGGACGCGTTCCCTCGTAGCTCATAAACACCATCGGAGCGGCTTCGCCGGGCCGGTGGCAGCCTTGGCAGTTCTTCTGGATTACCGGGAGTACGTCCTTATAAAAGGTGACCGTATGTGCGGATTTGCTGGCGGCTGAGGCGGATGCAAGCGCAAACAACAATAGGCCCAAAAGTCGAAGCATCTGATCTCCTTATAGCCAATATACGCGGAAAACTGGGCCTCAGGTTCTGAAGTTTTGATGAAAAATCGACGGGAAGCAGCCATTCGGACCAAGGCCCCAGGATGGTTCCGGAGAATCCCAGCCCCCTCCAACAACTAGTTCCAATATGGGAAACGAACCGCGTCGGGGTTCATTCGGGAACGCGGAGGTATACAAGGGGGGCGACGCAGATCCGTCAAATGGCGGAAATTTGCCATCCCCTGGGCATTGGAGAGACACCTTAGAAAAGGGTATAAGGTAGACTCCCTACGGAGGACTCGAAGAAAATATCATCAAACCACTCCAAATGTCGATATGGAGTGCAACAGGGCAAGCAGGATGTCTCCACCGCCCGATACGGACCTGTGGATTCGGCAGCACCGATGGTCAGCGAATTGCTCTTGGTCATGCGGGAAGGTGCCAGGTAGCCCGTGGCGGCAGATCGACGCGACATAGCAATGGAGGCTAACACTCGAAAGGACTGCAATGAAAATTGATTCACCCAATCCGAACGCGGGACAGTTGAGCGGAGTCCCTGCTCCGCAGGATCGCGTGGAGCTTACCAAGGCAAGCCTAACGCAACAAACAGAAAAAATTGCTGCGGCCAAAGGCGAGGGACAAGAGAGTCGTGCGGCCGCCGCCGCCGCCACCGATTCGGCGCAGATCTCCGGCCTCAGCCAACTCCTACGTACACAAAACGATGACACGCCTGAGCGCGCCGCCTACCTGTCTCGCCTCGAGCAACAGGTTGCTTTGGACGCATATAAGCCCAACCCGGCCGATATCGCCCGCGCTATGGTGGACGACCTCTTGAAACCATAGTCGGTCTGGGGATCAACGGCATGCCAATAACCTTCCTCGCAATCCTCGAAGAATCAGCCGTTGCCGCCATTCCGGCGACGGCCGAGGCCATGCAAAAGGTATCGGCGCACCTTGAAAAAGTCCACGCGCAGTGGAACACCCAAGCAACCCACTTGAGCGTGGAGGAGCTTGCCAAATTTCGACAACGGCTGGGTAAACTCGGCCTTCTAATCGATCATGCCGCGCGGCGGCGTTTCGGTCTGGCCCGGCACACGCAAGCTATGGAATCCGGCTATACGGCCAACGGTCTGCCTCCTCGGCCCGCGGCCACATCCTGGGAGTGCACGGGATAACCCAAATGGGAAACCTATTCGCGACAATCAACAGCACGGCGGGATCGCTGAAAGCGTTTGAATCCGCGCTTGAGGTCGCCAGCAACAACATCACCAATGCCCAAACGCCCGGGTTCGCACGGCAAGGCCTCACGCTGATCGCCTCGCGCATGGATCTCGCCGACGGATTACCGGGGGGCGTGTCCACCGGAGGCTTGCTCAATTCGCGCAAGTCCTATCTCGAACAAGGTGTCCGCGTGCAGTTGCACCGCGAAGGCTATCATTTGCAGCAGGCCTTCAACCTTGAGCAGGCGGAACCGATCCTCGATATCGGCTCTTCTTCAGGAATCTCCGGAGCGCTGGACGCACTGCAGCAGGCCTTTTCGCAACTCTCGGTAACGCCGAACGATCTGCCTGCCCGCCAGAACGTCATCTCGCGCGCCGAGGATGTTGCCCACGCGTTTAATTTCACGGCACAAGCACTTGCCAATGCCGCCACCAATACCGATTCGGAGCTAACGCAGTCGGTGAATGCCATCAACCGCATTGGCCAACTCCTGCGCGACCTGAACGTGGAATTCCGTTCCGACTCCCGGAAACTCACCGACCCCGGACTCGACGCGCAAGTCCACTCCGCCTTCGACGAACTCGCCGGCGTTGTCGACTTCACCGTCGTTCGCGGCGACGACGGTAGCTATTCCGTGCTGTTGGGCGGCCAGACTCCGCTGGTCATGGGCGAAAACTTCTATCCGCTCTCCACCGACCTCTCGACAAGCGAGCCCGCGTTGCTGGACGCCGCAGGCCACGACATCACCGATCAGATTCGTGGTGGAAAGCTACGCGCGGTGCTGGAATTTCGTCGCGACGTGCTTTCGGCACTGTCGTCCGAATTGAACCTCCTTGCCGCCCAGGTCGCCGATCAGATCAACCTGCAACTGCAGGCAGGCGTCGATCTGAATGGACAACCGCCGGCACGCGATCTGTTCACCTACGATTCGCAGACCGGCGAAGCGCTCACCCTCAGCGTCACCGATATAACCCCCGAAGAGCTCGCAGCCGCGCTTCCCGGGGCGCCCGGGGGCAATGGCAACACGTTGAACCTGTCCGGGCTATTTAACTCGCGTAGCGTCAATAGCTTCACTTTCACGCAGTATTTCGGCGAAATTGCCGGCCGTGTGGGCAAGCAGTTGGATCTCGCGCGACAGGACGCCCGCACCCAGAGCCAGCTAGTAGCCCAATCCAAGGCCCTACGGGCCGAGGCGAGCGGGGTTTCCCTCGACGAGGAAGCGGCTAACCTCATCGTCTTCCAGCGCGCCTATCAGGCCGCCGCGCAGTTGATTCGCACGCTCGATGAAATGACCGACACCCTGATTAACATTAAGCGCTAGGAAGGCCCGGCATATGGCAATTGGAGCATTTGACGCACAGACTTCGCGATTTCTGAACGACATCGACCGCATCGCGCAGCGCCTCGAGAAGGCCCAGCTGCAGATCACCTCGGGCCGTAGGATCAATGTCGTATCCGATTCGCCGGACCAAATCTCCCATCTCCTCGCCACCCGCAGCCAGTTGGCCGCGACCGAACAGGTACACGCCAACCTGGACCGCGTCAAAGGTGAGGTCGACAGCGCGGAAAGCGCGCTCGCCGAGGCCGTGAACATCGTCGACCGCATCACGGTGCTCGGCACCCAGGGCGCAACCGGCTCTGTCTCAGCCGATAGTCGCGCCAGCCTCGCCGATGAGTTGGGCGCCCTGCTGGAGCAGTTGGTGAACATCGCGCTCACCAAAGTCGATGGACGTTATATCTTCGCCGGAGATGCCGACACGACCGCGCCTTACACCGCCAATCTCGCCAGCGATCCCCCTTACAGCCCCTACCAGGGCGCGATTTCTTCGCGTAAAGTCGAACATCCCAGCGGCTCGCTCATCCGCGTTTCACTCACCGCCGACGAGATCTTCGACGACGCCGACCCGAACCAAAAGGTCTTCGCCGCAGTCAGCGATCTGCGCAACGCCTTACTCGCGAACGACACAGAGCAAGTGAAGGACGCGTTGGGCCGCGTCCGCTTCTCGAATACGCACCTCAACAACAAATTAGCGTTCTATGGCTCGGCGCAAAATCAGGTCGCCGCGGGTCTGGACGCGGCCTTCAAGCAGGAACTGCGTCTCAAAACCGAGATCTCTTTGATCGAAGACGCGGATCTCACCGAAGCTATTCTCGAACTGAACCAGGCCCAATTGCAGCAGAATGCCGCCCTTGGCGCCCAGGCACGGATCCAGAATAAGCCCACTCTGCTCGACTATCTCGGCTAAATCTCCAATAGAATCACCACCTTTCCCTCTTTTTTTCCGCTCCGCTAACCGCCGCTGTAACGATTCTGTCTAATGGGCAGATGGAGTTGAGCGACGCGTTAGCGGTCGCGCAGGCGCGAGACGGCGATGCGAATGCTTTTCGTGTGCTTGTCGAACGTCACAGCCGATACCTGTTCCGCGTCGCCTACAGGATGACCGGCAACGAACATGACGCAGAAGACATTGTGCAGGAGACCTTCTTGAGGGCATTTCGCAATCTCGAATCCTATGACGGCCGTGCCGCGTTTTCCAGTTGGCTGTTCCGCATCGCGCACAACTACTCGCTCGACCAATTGCGCGTGCGTAAACTCAAGGCGGCGAAAAGCCTGTCGGCCGATGGCGACGACGAGCGCTCGCTGCTCGATGAAGTGGCCGACACCACGCCTGGCCCGGAACGTCTGGCCGCAAGCGGCATGTTGCAGACCCGTCTGCGCGCAGCGCTGGCAGTCCTGACCGAACAGGAGCGCACCGCATTCACGCTCCGCCATTACGAAGAGTTGCCTATTGCCGAAATCTGCCGCGTACTCGATACCAGCGAGAACGCCGTGAAACACGCCATCTTCCGCGCCGTACGCAAAATTCGCAAGGCAGTGGAGAACCTGGAAGGAGAGTGGGCATGGAGAACGTGACTCCGAGGGAGCATGCGAGCGAAGAGGAACTGATCGCGTACTACTACGGCTGCGAGGAACCAGCCGCCAATGTCGCAGTCCACCTGGCGGCTTGTGGCGAGTGCCGCGCCTCGCTCGAAGGGCTAAAACGGGATCTGCATGTCGCAAGCGAACTTGTGGTTCCGGAGCGCGAAGCCGCTTACGAGGCCAATCTGTGGGCGCGCCTGGCCGCGTCCGAACCTCTGCTGGCAGGTCAAAAGGGCACGGGACAAAAGGGCTCCGGCCTCGCCTCATGGCGAAAGTGGTTCGCCGCGCGCCACCTTGCTCCGGTGGGCGCCCTGGCGGGGCTTCTCGCTGTTGCCTTCCTCGCCGGCCGCTACAGCAATGTCGTCACGAAGCCTGAGCCTCAACACGCTTTGGAACGCGGTTCGGGAAAGGCAGGGATGGAAAGGATTCTCGCCGCCGCCCTCGATGCCCATCTGGCCGACTCGGAACGGATTCTGCTCGACGTTGTCAACACGGACGCCGGCAGCGAGGACTGGACCTCGCAACGAGATCGCGCCGGTGAACTCGTCGATGCCAACCGTCTCTATCGCATGACCGCAGCACGCCAGGGGCAGGCGGCGCTGGCGGCGGTTTTGGAGGATCTCGAACGTGTTTTGCTCGAGCTTTCTCACTCGCCCGAGGAAGGCGCTGCGGCGCGGATGACACCGCTGCGCGAGCGCATCACGGATCAGGAGCTGGTGTTCAAACTTCGCATACTTCAGTTGCGCCTGCGGGATCAACCGCAACGGCCGCAAGGGGATAGGAAAGGTTAGTCTCACATGAAACTTGTCACATTGTTCGTTGCATTCGCCGCGCTCGGCCCGGCCCAAGACCCAAAGCCCCGCCCGGTGGTCGTCGTGAACCCGGAAGTCGACGTGCGTGAACTGAAGGATCAGATAAAGATCGAAATCGAGAATAACGTCCGGTCGGGCATCGAGAAGAGCATCACCGCCGGTTTGAACGGGAACCTCGACCTCGCCTTCAGTCCGAAATTCAATTTCGCCTTCCAGCCGAGGATTGAATATCGGGGGCGCGGCGGGTCGGCGTATCAACGTGGACTCCGCGCACTCGACCGCCGGCAGTGGGATGAAGCCGAGAAGTACTTCACTGAAGCCGCCGCCGCCGGTGGTGACCGCGTGGATGGCTCGCTTTATTGGAAGGCCTACGCGCTCGGCAAACTGGGCCGCGCGGCCGATGCGAATGCGGCCTTGGATGAGCTCGCCAAATCGCACCCGCAAAGCGGCTGGTTGAACGACTCCAAGGCACTGCGGGCCGAACTCGCGCAAGCGGCTGGAAAGCCCATGTCGCCCGAAGACGCCGCTGACGACGAAATCAAGCTCATGGCAATCAACAGCCTGCTGCAAACGGACCCCGAGCGCTCGATTCCGCTGCTGGAGAAGCTGTTGCAAACCAAGTCGTCGCCGCAGTTGCGCGAACGCGCCCTGTTCGTACTGAGCCAGAGTAACTCGCCCAAGGCCCGCGAGGCCGTGGTGCGGGTCGCCAAGGGCTCTCTCAATCCCGATCTTCAATTGGTCGCTCTCCGCAACCTCGGCCACTTCGGCGGGGCGGAAAACCGCCAACTGCTCGCCGACGTGTACGGCTCGACCAATGACTATGCGATCAAGAAGCAAATCCTGCAAGGGTTCATGGCCTCAGGCGAACGGGAACGCATGATTTCGATCGCCAAGAGCGAGTCCAATGTGGACCTGCGCAAAGAGGCCATCAGGTATCTCGGCGCGATGGGCGCCTCCACGGAGCTCGCCACCATGTATGCCACCGAGCAGTCCATCGACGTCCGCGGCGAAATCCTCAACGGCATGATGGCGGCCAACAACATGGCTAAAATTCTCGAGGTCGCCCGCACGGAAAAGGATCAGAAGCTCCGCGAACGCGCCATCAACATGCTCGGCAGCAATCGCAATCCATCAAACCAGCAAGCTCTGGTGGAACTCTACGGCTCGACTCAGGAGGTAGATACGAAGAAGCGAATTCTCCGCGCCCTGAGCTCGCAGCGCAACCCACAGCCGATTATCGATCTGGCGCGCAAGGAAACTAACATCGAATTGAAGCGCACCGCTGTCGAGATACTCTCCCACATGAAAAGCAAGGAAGCCACTGAGTTCCTCGTAGAGCTGCTCAACAAGTAAGGAGTCGGCCATGAAGCGCGCATTCTCCCTGCTCATTACGACGGCGGCATTGTTGGCCCAACAGCCGCCGGTATCGAACGCGAAACTGGAAACCGCGCGCGCGGCCGAGGGATTGGAACAGGCTGTGCGCGCCGCGACGGCCAAGCAGAGCGGACCCGCTTGGATTGGCTACGCAATTCCGCGTATTCCCAGCGATGGCAACTCCTGCTGCTGGAATAACAACAACTATGGGTGCGGTCTCGAAGGGCAGCGCACCTCCACAGGGACCGCTCCGGCGGGCCCGGTAAAGCTGGAAGGCCCGACTCATGAGAACGTGTTGCTGCGCGTCGAAGGAGGCACGATCGGCAAGATCCGCTCCTTCTCCATGGACTGCCCACTCGATGCGGGCGGATTGCCATTCCACTGGCTCACGGATGTCAACGCGGCGCAAAGCGTCGCCTTCCTGTCCGGCTACGTTGTGGCGGGCCAAGGCGTACGGGAAAAGGACCGCATGACCGATGGAGCGCTCCACGCCATCGCCCAACACGCCGGAGCCGACGCCGCCAAGGCATTGGAACGCTTCGCCTCATCGGGCGCAAACGAGAACATCCGCAAGAAGTCGCTATTTTGGCTCGCCAACTCGCGCGGCGCCGAAGGCTATCGAGTGGTGGAACGCGCGCTGCGAGAGGATCCCTCCGAAAAGGTCCGGGAACACGCGATTTTCTGCCTGACCCAAAGCAAGGAGGCCGGTGCCATTCCAGCCATCGTCCGCGCAGCCAAGGAGGATGCCAGCGTGAAAGTGCGCGGGCAGGCTTTGTTCTGGTTAGCTCAGCGGGCCTCGGCACAGGCGCAAAAAGCGATCTCCGAAGCGATCCAAAACGACCCCAACACCGAGGTCAAGAAGAAAGCTGTCTTCGCACTCACGCAGCTTCCCAAGGACGAAGGAACGCCGCTCCTCATCCAAGTCGCCCGCACGAATACGAATCCAGCCGTGCGCAAACAGGCGATGTTCTGGCTCGGACAATCGAAAGATCCGCGCGCGCTTAAATTTTTCGAGGAAGTACTGGCCCGCTAGCTAGGCCACCGTGCCGCGGGACTTGTCCTTGGATTCCTTCTTGCACCTGATCTCGCGCACCGCGTAAATGCGCCGCCCCTGGCTCTCAAAGTAGGTCCGGATCATGACCTCCCCGAGAATTCCCGTGGAGAACATCATGATCCCGGTAATGAGCAGCATCGCTCCTGCAATCATGAGCGGTCCGTGTTCCTGCACCAATTCGCCACCCATCAGCTTGAACGCCGCCAGGTAGGCCATGATCAACCCGCCGACCGTTGTGCCCGCGAGTCCAAGCTTTCCGAAGAAGTGCATCGGCCGCGTGAAATAGCTCAATAGGAACTTGATCGTGATGATGTCGAACAACACCGAGAAGGTGCGTCCGAGCCCATAGTGCGATCGTCCGCTTGGACGAGGCACATTGCGTATCGGCACTTCGGCAATGCGCGCGCCGTAGAAACTCGCCAGCGCCGGAATAAAGCGGTGCAACTCACCGTACAAATTGATGTCTTTCAGAATCTCGGAGCGGTAGGCTTTGAACGTCGTGCCAAAATCGCGCAGGTCGACGCCGCTCGCTCTGGCCATCAGCCAGTTGGCCACTTGCGAAGGAATCTTCCGCGTAATCGTGTTATCAATCCGGTTCTTACGCCAGCCGCTGGCGATGTCGTACCCTTCGTCGAGCTTGCTCAACAACGCGGGGATGTCCTCGGGATCGTGCTGCAGATCGCCGTCGAGCGAAATGATAACGTTCCCCTGCGCCTCATCGAACCCGGCTGCAAGCGCCGCCGTCTGGCCAAAATTGCGACGCAGCCGCATTACTTTCAGCCGCGAGTCGGTTTCGACCAGATTGGCCAGAAGATCAAAACTACGGTCGGTCGAGGCGTCGTCGACGAAGATAATCTCGTACGGCTTCTGCAAACGATCCAGCACGCCCGTGAGGCGGTCGTAAAGAGGTAGGATTGCCGGCTCTTCGTTGTGGATCGGGACGACGATGGAGAGCATCTGTATCTAGTGTACTAGGGACTGGCGCGCCCAACGCCGGCCCCTCGTCTGTTTTAGGCGTTTGGAATGCTCAGCACCTGCCCTGGCTTGATTTTGTCGGGGTCGGAGAGCTTGTCCTTGTTCGCCTCAAAGATTTTCATGTACTGGTTCGGGTTACCGTAAAACTGCTTGCTGATTTTCGACAGGGTATCGCCGCCTTGAACGGTATAGGTAACCGCTGCCGCTGGAACGCTGGCGTCGACCGTGATCGTGGCCTTGAGATCGTCGTAATTCCCATCGACGCCCTTAATCTGATCCCACACGCGATTTTTTTCGGCTTCGTCGTGCACCGTCGCGTCGAGCACGAGCTTGCCGCCTTCCTCATGCAGGTGCGCAATCCGTGCGCCTCGAGTGCTCAAAAAATCGATCACAGGTTTGTATTTGGCCTTTAAGGCATCTGCGCTCATTTGTGTGTCTCCTTCCGATAGGAACCGGTGCGACCGGTTACCCCTATACTAGAATGCGGGTCGGATCGGAGGTTACGTCATGGACCTTTTACAAGCGATTTTGAACGCTCAGGGCGGCGGCGCCGTCCAGAAACTGGCGGATCGATTTGGGCTCGGCGAGGGAGAAACGGTCTCAGCGCTCCAGTCGCTGCTGCCCGCCATCGCCGGCGGCATGCAACGAAACGTGCAACAAGAAGGCGGGCTGGAGAGTCTAATGGGTGCGCTGATGAACGGGAACCATCAGCGGTATGTGGATGAACCGGAGGCGATTGATCCGGAGGCCATGCGCGAGGACGGAAACGGAATTCTTGGACACTTGTTCGGCTCGAAAGAAGTAAGCCGCCAAGTGGCCGACCATGCGTCGGCGCAGACGGGACTCGGTTCCGGCCTGCTCAAACAAATGCTGCCCGTGGTCGCGGCAATGGCTATGGGTGCACTCAGCAAGCAGGCGTCTGGGAATTCAATGGCGGCAGCGCCTCCGAGCGGTGGAGGCGGTATTCTCGACATGATTTCGCCGTTGCTGGATCAGAACCGCGATGGTTCCTCGGCGGATGACGTCCTCGGTTTCGTCAGCAGAATGTTCCTGAAGTAGGAGAAGCGCTTCATGAATAGTCGCGCCGGTTTCCGGTTGTTACCGGTCGTTCTGTTTGTGCTGTATCTTGGCTACTACTTCATCGCCAATCGCGAGGTCGTTCCACTCACCGGCCGGAAACAGTTGGTGGACATCAGCCGCGAGCAGGAAGCTGCGCTCGGTTTATCAAGCTACCGCCAGATCTTGCGCCAGTCCGCCATCGTGCGTTCCGGTCCCGAAGCAACGCTCGTCAAAGAGATCGGTACGCGCATCGCCAAGGTGAGCGAGGACCCCGGCTTCGAGTGGCAATACGAGTTGATCGACGACAATCAAGCCAATGCGTTCTGCCTGCCTGGCGGCAAGGTAGCGGTCTACACGGGCATCCTGCCGATCACGCAGAGTGCCGATGGACTCGCTGTGGTGATGGGGCACGAAATCGCCCACGCCATCGCCCGCCACGGCGCTGAACGCATGGCGCATCAGAAGCTGGTAGAGATCGGCTCGATCGCAACGGCGGTGGCTGTTGGCGACATGGAGCCCAGGCAGCGACAGTTGGTACTCGGGGCTCTTGGTGTCGGCGCGCAATTCGGAATCCTGCTTCCCTTCTCGCGCGAGCACGAAAGCGAGGCCGACTACATGGGACTCATCTATGTCGCCCGCGCCTGCTACGACCCGCAGGAGGCGCCGAAGCTTTGGGTGCGCATGGGCCAGGCAAGCAGGGGCGCGCCGAGCGAATTCATGTCGACGCACCCTTCCCACGAAACGCGCATCCGCCAGTTCAACGAGTGGATGCCGGAAGCGCTGAAGGTACGCGCGGAGAACTGCGGCGGGCGTTAAGCGGTCACAAATTTCGTGCGGCGAAACTCCTTAGAAACCTGCTAAAATAAAGGTTCAAACGGCTCATCGGGAACTTCACAATCTCCCCCTTGTGCGAACCCGGTCGAGTCATCCTAAGGAGTCCATTTGGCCGAGCAAGATCCTCCTATTCCGCCTCCCAATGGCGGGTTGTTACCTTTAGGTCCCGACGCGAAAAACATCGTCCCGATCAACATCGAAGACGAGATGCGGCGGTCCTACATCGATTACGCCATGAGCGTGATCGTAAGCCGCGCTTTGCCCGACATCCGCGACGGCTTGAAGCCCGTCCACCGGCGCATCCTGTACGCCATGGACGAGATGGGTTTGGCGTCGAACAAACCCACGCGTAAGTGCGCCAAAATCGTCGGCGAAGTAATGGGTAATTACCACCCCCATGGCGATTCGGCTATTTACGACACATTGGTCCGCTTAGCGCAACCGTTCTCCATGCGCTATCCGCTCATCGACGGCCAGGGAAATTTCGGCTCCATCGACGGCGATCCGCCGGCGGCGATGCGGTATACCGAAGCGCGTCTCGCCAGGATCTCGACCGCGTTGCTCGACGACCTCGATAAAGAAACCGTCGACTTCCGTCCCAACTACGACGAGTCCTCGCAAGAACCGGAAGTGCTTCCGACGCGGCTGCCCAACCTGCTGCTGAACGGCGCCGAAGGAATTGCCGTCGGCATGGCCACGCGCATTCCGCCGCACAACCTCACCGAAATCGTCAATGCCACCATCGAGCTGGTCAACAATCCCCGGGCCACGCTCGCCGAAATCATGAAGTTCGTGCAAGGGCCCGACTTTCCTGGTGGCGGGTTCATACTCGGCCGCGAGGGAATTCTCAGCGCCTACTCGACAGGCCGTGGATCGGTGAAAATGCGCGCTCGCGCGGCAACCGAGAAATCAGGTAAGGACCGCGAAGCGATCATCGTCAGCGAGATTCCTTTCCAGGTCAACAAGTCGCGTCTCATTCAGCAAATCGCCGAACTCGTGGGCGATAAGAAGCTCGAAGGCATATCGGATGTGCGGGATGAAAGCGACCGCGACGGCATGCGCATTGTCATCGAGCTCAAGCGCGGTGAAAATGCCGAGGTCGTACTGAACAACCTGTTCAAGCAAACCCAGATGCAGATGAACTTCGGCGTCATCATGCTGTCCATTGTTAACGGGCAGCCGCGCGAGCTCGGTCTGATCGACATCATCAAGCGGTTCATAGACCATCGCATCGAAGTGGTCCGCCGGCGCACCGATTACCTCTTGCGGAAGGCGCGAGAACGTGAACATCTGTTGCTCGGTTTCCAGCGCGCGTTGCGGAACATCGACCAGGTGATCGCCTTGATCCGGGCGTCGAAAACTCCTCGGGATGCGCGCGACGCGTTGATGGACTTCATCACGCCTGAGGAAGCCGCCGAGTATGCGAAGCTGGTCGGCGCCGATCCGCGCGGCCCTCGTTTCAGCGAGCGGCAAGCTCAGGCCATCATCGAGCTGCAGCTCCAGCGCCTCACCGGCATGGAGCAGCAGAAGATTCTCGATGAGCTGGCCGACATCCAGGCGCGCATCGCCGAGTACATGAGGATCCTCAGCTCGGATAAGGCGGTACGAAACGTCATCGTCGACGAGTTGAAGGAAGTCCGCAAATCATTTGGCGACGAACGCCGCACGCAGATAGTCGAAGACCCAGGCGAGATCCTTCTCGAGGATCTGGTGCAGGAAGAGGACGTCGCGATCACAGTGACCCGCGGCGGATATCTTAAACGTACCGCCGTCGATACCTATCGCCGCCAATCGCGCGGTGGCAAGGGGCGCATCGGCATGGGAACGCGTTCGGAGGATGTCGTCGAGCATCTGCTCATCGGTTCCACGCACGCCTATATCATGACGTTCACTTCCAAGGGGCGCGTCTATTGGACCAAGGCGTATACCGTTCCCGACGCCGGCACTGCTTCGAGGGGTAAGAACGTCAACGGCCTCATCAATCTTCAGGCCGACGAAACGCCCAAGGCGTTCCTCATGACGAAGGACTTCCCGGAAGGAACATTCGTCGTCATGATCACGCGCAATGGCGTGATTAAAAAGAGCGCATTGTCCGAATTCGACAACCCCCGCTCGGTGGGCATCATCGCTCTATCGGTTGACGACGGTGACGAGCTCATCTCGGCGCAGTTGTCCTCGGGCACTCAGGAGGTTTTCATTGCGACCAGGGAAGGCATGTCCATTCGCTTCAACGAAGACGACGTCCGGCCCATGGGCCGCGGAGCGCGCGGCGTACGCGGCATTTCGCTTTCGGCCAAGGACCACGTCGTTTCCACCGAAATCGTGGAGGAGAACGATCTCGTTCTCTCCATCTCCGAGCTCGGCTACGGCAAACGTACGCCGGTCGGCAGCTACCGCCTGCAATCTCGCGGTGGCAAGGGCGTCATTAACATGAAGACGACCAAGAAGACTGGCAGCGTCGTCGCCGTGCTTCGCGTCAAGGAAACGACCGACCTGATGATCATTACCAAGGACGGTAAGATCATCCGTATCGAATCCGACAACATCCGCCAGGCGGGACGTTCCACTCAGGGTGTTCGGCTGGTGCGCATGGAGGAAGGCGATTCCGTCGCTGCCGCCAGCCTCGTGCCGGAAGCCGAAGGCGAAGAGGAGAACGGACAGGGGGATCTGGAATTGCAGTAAACGGACGAGGAGGCTCAATGGGCTTGCCCTCGATAAACTGGGCGGAGGTGCTGGACCATATCGCGGTCATTGGGATCGCGTATGTACTGGCACTGCCGATTGGTTGGGACCGCGAACAGTACGAGCGAAGCGCGGGTATCCGTACTTTTCCGCTTGTCGCGATTGCAAGTTGCGGGCTAGTGATCGTGGCGTTGCGAGCCACGGGTACGGGCGCGGCCGAGCAGTCGCGCATTCTGCAGGGACTGATCACCGGGATCGGCTTTATTGGCGGAGGCGCGATTTTAAAGACACAGAATTCGGTGCGCGGCACAGCCACGGCGGCGAGCCTCTGGAACGTCGGC
>DASRHX010000538.1:0-4413 GCA_035650295.1 Bryobacteraceae bacterium
TTAGTCACGCGCTCCGCGCCCTTCTCGGCGCTTTGATAGTGGCGCTCGCGCTTCCATTCGCCACACCGGCCGCCATCAAAACCGGCGTCACCGTCCTGGTGCACGGGTTCGTCTCATTCGAAAACCTTTCGGACGTCACCCCCTTCGATTACTGGGGCGGCGGCAGCAATCTGAGAAAGCTGTTGGAGCGTTTCGGCTCGGGGAAGGTGTGGGAATACGATCCCGGCAGCGGAGACTACGTTGACATCACCAGCCGCATCCCCGGCCGCGACATCACCTGGACCAATTCAGACCTCGGCCAGCACATTCTGTTGTTTGACTGGACGGACGGAAGCGATGAGGAGGAGTCCGGGCAAGCGGAAGCCGCCGCCGATGCGCTCTTTGCCTCGCTCATGAACTTCCGATTCACGGGCTCGCAACGGATCATTTCCATCTCGCCGTATGCCGCGGTACGACCGCTGCACTTCATCGGCCACAGCCGTGGAACCGTGGTCGTTAGCGAAACCGTCCAGCGGCTCGGCCGCTACAACATCCGCGTCAACTACGTCACTTACCTCGACATCCATGATTTCGGCCAGCCCGATATTAGAAGAGACGAATTCTTCCACGATCCGGCGGTGCAGGTCTGGGAGAACATCGATTATGCCGATGCGGCTTATCAGCAAAACCCGGCCAACATGTGCGGGGTCAATCCGGCCGGCCGAAGGCTTGCCGGCATCCCCATGGGAGTGTTGCAGCGGGACCTCACGGGTTTCACTCGCCTGGGACCACTCGAACCCTATCAGTGTACCGACCATGGCCGGCCTCATGCCTGGATCAAGGAGTACTATTGGGGAACCGTCGCGACCAACGGCGGCAGCGCTAACCGGCCCGCAATTTGGTATGAGGCGGGCAACGGAAACGGGACAGGGAGTGGATTCGGCTTCGACCTCTGGTGGCAGCGCGGTGGCTTTGACCAGGGGCCCGACCCATCTCTCACGCGCGTCCGGTGCGTGGTTGCCAGCGATGCCGTCCCGTATGTCTGGAACCCACCAGAGGAGAATCATGCTTCCGACCGCAACGATGTGCCTCCCTTGCTCTTTAACGGCGACTTCGAATTGCCGAATCTGGACGGTGGCATCGGCGAGACTGAGGTGAACTCGTTGGCCGGCTGGCGCTATCTTGGCGGAGGAGGCAACGCGTCTGTCGGGTCCTCCGATGGCAACTTCTACCTGGAAGCCAAACTGGACCTGACCGGCAACAGTGTGCTCCTGGCCCACCACAACCGGTTCTTCCTCCCGTTGGAAGCCCGGGACCTGTTGTTCGCCATCAACGTCCCGATCACTCCGCTTACGGTCTTTGACGAGTATCTGCGGGTACGCGTTGGCTCCGAGGTGCTCGGCGACTTCTCGGTCAACAACAAAACGGACGGATTCCAGCCGCACCGGGTAGACCTCGGCAACTTCCCCGGCTTGCTCGGCCGCGTCAACACGCTCACCTTTGAGTTGTTCACCGCCCCGCTGGAAGAGATGAAACTGCAGATCGACAACATCAACATCGTGACGGAGCCGACAGCCTGGGTACACTCATTGAGCTTCGATGCGTCGAACTGGCGGCTGTTCTGGCGGAGCTGGCCTTCCGCGACGATTACTCTCGAAGCCTGCAGCGACCTCGTGAGCTGGGCGCCCATTCAGAGCGGCAGCACCGCCGGCAACGCAGGCTCCTTCACCATTCCCCAAACCGCGGGCCGCCAGCGCTTCTTCCGCTTCAAGGCCGTTCCTGAGCGCTAAGTGGTCTGAGGACTGAGACTGGCGCCCTCCACACGCAAGCGCCGTGTGCGTCCGTGACTCTCAAGTCTCAATCGTATCGCGCCTCAGGAGCCTATTTTTTATCGAGGTAAGAGAATGCATCCGCCACTCCCTCCTCCGTCACTGCGTTCCCGGACTTATGAGGGAACTTCCGGCGATAATCCCTGGCCCATTGCAGGGTGTCGAGGCGCCGCGGTGTAGCCTTGAACTCTCTTGTCCGATCACCCTCCCTGAAGAAACCTGCCAGACCTATGATGTGGCCATCGAGGTGATCTTCCAATATGCGAATAGCGTCATTAGTGCGCCCTTCACGCAGCGTTTCAAGGATTCGAAGCTCCTCAGCCATTGTTGCGCTTTGGGCGGCCATCATACCGTTCGCCCACATCCGAAACCACAACCGAGCGGCCAAATTGGTCTTGATAGACTCATCATTCACTAAACTGCTGTACTCGGCATCGGTCAGGTTCGTGGCTGCGGTACCGGCTTTGATCGCCTCGTAATACGGCGACAAATCATTCGTCGGCCTGGCTTTCGACGCGGGATTGGCTGATTGGGCCAGACAGCCAATGCCTATTGCTGCAGCCACCAGGAGCGCAGCCACGGTAAACGACTCCACACATTTGCTTCTCATGGTGTGCATGGAATTATCCTGCCGATTGTCGCGGTCCAATGTTTTCATCGCTATAAAAGAGACACTGCGGGCGCCACATTCTGTGTACGCATGGGAAGCGGCCTGACATATACCTTGCGCCAATTACGCGCACGGGTCCGGGCATCGCTCGCGTCTTCCATCGCCTTCAAGCACTTTCAACACGCGACGGCACCGGGGTTCGGGGGGTTGAGGGAGAGAGGCACTGCAGATTACCTTGATTTGGCCGGACTGGAAGTCGCGGAACTTATCCAAAAGGCCGCCAATTCCAACAATTAGAATGAAAGACGGCGGCACTCGAATTCGGACAACTGATGAACGACGTGCCATCACCGGCGGAGATATGGATTGCCTCGCCGGTGATTTGAAATATCGAAGGCGTTTGAGTTGACGGGGTCGGACAATGGTCCCGCCACAACACACCCTCATCGAGATGGCGCGAAGGGTTTGTTATTCCACCGTCACGACTTCTGATCCGAGTCTCCTCCAGCGTTGGTTTGTCAGCGCCATATCCAAATTGGAGGAGCTGCCTCTGAGGGATGGCGGGACAGCGGGAAGCCGTCGCGCAACACAGGCCATTGATCTGGGAATCGAACGCCCAAATGGGAGGCGATTCCAACCAGTGAATATCACCGTTTGACGAACCTTTCGCCTTCTGGCAGCGACCGAACATCGGCCACAAATTTCGTGAGCAGCGGAGACGCATTGTCTTTCCGCCAGACGAGGGCAAAAGGCAGCGGCAGTTTCAGATCCGCTACGGATAGCAAAACGACGCTTTCCGGACACCTCCAGCGTGTCGCACTGGTGACGAACGCCACACCCATCCGGCATGCCACCAGGCTGAGAATCGTCGCTTCATTCAACGCCTCTTGAGTGATATGCGGCGACTGGAGGCCGTTGCGAAAGCATTCGTGCATCAGACGGTCATAGAAGGCTGGACTTTCTCGTCTTGGAAACCATATGAAAGCAGCATCCCTCAAATCACGCAGCCGGAGCACTTTCCGTTTTGTGAGCGGATGTCCTTTGGGAGCAGCCAACATTAGATTGAGAGAGGCGACAGGGAGTTGAGCGAGTTCGCGATTTATGCTTGAGATAGCAAAAACAAAACCTCCATCCAGCGCGCCGGAGTTAACTGCCTCAATTTGTTCCCGTGAACTCAATGGCTTGAGTTGTAATTCCGCATTCGGTTGGCGCGTGCGAAACTCTCGGAATGAATCCGGAACCACGCCGTGCCATGACATGCTCTCAACGAATCCCACGCGCAGAGTTCCCGATTGGCCGGACGCGACGCCCTTAGCGCGAACAGTGGCTTGGCTGACCTCCTCAAGAATGCGCCTTGCATCTTCGATGAAACATTGGCCCGCCACGCTGAGTTTCACTCCCCTTGGAAGGCGGTCGAATAATTTGAAACCAATCTCCTCTTCCAGGTCCTGAATCTGGCGCGAAAGCGCGGGTTGCGCTACCCGAAGCCGCTGTGCTGCGCGGTTGTAATGTTGCTCCTCTCCGACCGCCACAAAATACCGCAAATGTCGCAGTTCCATTCCGATACTCTATCGGCATTAGTTTGATAGTAAAGATGTCTTAGAAGCATTGCGAGCATTGGGGCAATGTGCGGTGTGAAACGAAATGAAGAACGCATGCGGCTTGACGATGAGGCGGCGAAACATCCGGTTCACGAGAAGGCCGCCAGGGATGTTTCCTTCCGCTTTCGCAGAAGATTTTGTTTTACGACTTCACATCGGAATAACCATCGAAGCACAAAAATATGAACTCATCCAACATTCCTTACGACGCCAACGAATTCACCGGCAAACGAGTCCTCGTCACCGGCGGGAGCAAGGGAATCGGCGGGGCAATTACCGACCGCTTCCATCGAGGAGGAGCAACCGTGATTAGCACGGCGCGCTCCGCACCGACGGAAAAGACGGACAACCACTTCATCCAGGCAGATGCCTCGACCGCCGAAGGTGCAACTAG
>DASRHX010000539.1:0-9339 GCA_035650295.1 Bryobacteraceae bacterium
TGAGGGGGCCGGTCAGCGTAGCCCGCGCGCTGAAGAAACCTTGGAGGTTCGGTCCACGACCGAGGGCGAGCATCATCAGTTCGGCCACGGGACTGCGCGTCAGATTCAAATTCAGATCGAGCCTCGGCTCCTGGCCGGGCATCAAGCGGATACGCCCGCGGCCGCTGAAACGGCCGAATCCACGCAGGCCACGATCGGTCCGCGCCGGCTCGCCTTCCAGATAGAGCGACAGTTCGCGTTCACTTGCGGCATCCATTTTCAGTTCGGCATCGCCCAAGTAGTAAGAAGACTTCCACTCGCCGAGGCGGAAGTTGAGACGGCCGGCGCTCATGCTGATCTCGGGAAATTCGCCGCCGCCCGCGCTGGCAAGAATCTGGTCGAGCAGCGGTTGCGCATTCCAGCCGCCCGAGCGCGCCTTAGCGAGGTTGACGCTTGGCTCGACCAGGTGCAAACGAGCAAACTCAAAGCGTCCCCGGAGGAGCGGGACAAGCCGCAGCGTTCCTTCGAGCGTACTCACATAGGCGAATGGTTCGGACCCCACGGCCGGGTCTTCATGGATCACGACCTGTTCGATCGAAAAACCACGGCTGATGAGGCTGAACCTGATGGGACCGTTCAGTTCTATATTCCGTCCAAGGCCGCGTTCCAGAGCCGTGCGAATCGGACCCGCGAAGCCGTCGGCCCTGATAAACGGTACGCCCACGGCAGCGGCGGCCACCAGCAGTACAAAGCCGAGAAACCAGCGACGGTGGTTCATCGGCCAAACTCCCGCTGTAATTCGTCAAAGGATGCAGCGTCATCGGCATCCCGATGAATGGCATCGTCGGCGACGTCCACGTAGCGGATCCGCGACTCATCGGCGCGGATCACCTTGTGCGCAGCGGAATCGGACGGCAGGCGTAGCAACTCGTTCGCCACGGCGCGAGAAATCAGCACGGGATGTCCACGGCGGCCTGCCGAACGCGGTAGAACTACTTGGGCGCTAGGCGCAGCCAACCATGCCTCGCGCATGGCGGCAATGGTGTGCGGCGAGATGGCGGGGTAGTCGACTGGCAAAAAAAAGATACCTTCGGCCGCCGGGGAAACGGCTCGCAACCCACATTGGAGCGAGCTGAGCATACCGCGCTCGGGAGCCGCATTCACGATGATGTGAACGCGGGGCAGCCGAGGCAGCACGCCGTGAATTGCGATTGAATTATGGCCCAACACGAGGTGTGAGCTACCGAGCTCTTCGGCGAAGATGCGCGTCAGGCGCGCGGCGACCGGTTCGCCCTTCCAAGGAAGAAGGGCCTTGGGCGCACCCATGCGGGACGATGCGCCGCCGGCAAGGATCACGGCGGCGAGTGAGGGAGCCAGTGTCACTTGGAAAGAGGAACCTGCTCTGCGGCGTGGTCAGCGATGCGGCGCTGATCGGGGTTTACGAAGATCGATTTCGCGGCGTTACGCCAAGCACCTTCCGGTTTACGGCGAACGGCAATCATTTCAGCCACGACACTGACGGCGATTTCCTCAGGTGAGATGGCGCCGATTTCCAAACCCATGGGAGCGTGCAAACGGTCGAACGCCTCGGCCGGTACGCCTTCCTTGCGGATCTCTTTCATCACGCCCAGGACCTTGCGGCGGCTTCCGATCATCGACACATAGCGCGCCGGTTGTTCGATAGCCCAGCGCAGTACGCGCATGTCGTCACGGTGGCCACGGGTGACGATAATTACATAAGAGGAATCGTTCAGGACGAGCGTGGGGAAGATCGTTTCGTAGTCTCCCGCGATTACCTCGTCAGCCTCGGGAAACCGCTCACGGTTGGCGAAGGTTTCACGGTCGTCGACGACGACGGTGGCAAATCCGGCCATCACAGCGACCTTTGACAAGCTCTTGGATACATGTCCGGCGCCAAATATGTAGGCCCGCGGCTGCGGAAGAATCGGTTCCACGAAGATGTTCAATTGCCCTCCGCAGATTAGCCCATTGTCGTAAGCTGCATCCTGGCCCAAACTGAAATTGAGATGCCGCGGTTGTTCGTTGTCCATCACTTCGCGCGCCGCGTTCCACACTTCGGCTTCCACACATCCACCACCCACGGTGCCAAAAATCGAACCATCGGCGCGCACGAGCATCTTGGCGCTCTCATAGCTGGGAATGGAACCATTCACCTGGACGATCGTCGCCAAGGCGCACTTCTGACCGCTGCGCCGCAGGCGGACAATCTCGTCGTAAATGTCCATTGCCCCTGATTTTATCGCGATGCGAGCGCCGGGCGAAAGCTTGTTCGCCAGGTGGCCATGTTAGCCTCAATCAGGTGGGCCCTACCTCGGCGCCAGTGCGCGCATTCCTCTTTGACATGGACGGAGTCATCGTCCATTCCACACCGCTGCATAACAGGGCATGGGAAATTTATCTTGAACAGAACGGGATCGACCCGCTGCGCGTGCAGACGCGGATGTTCGGTCTTCGCAATGACGAGATCGTGCGCGATTTCTTCGGTGAGGGGCTGTCGGACGAACAGATCGTCGAACACGGCGCGAATAAGGAAAAGCTCTACCGCGAGCTGATGTATCCGCGGTTGGAGGAGTTCATGGTGCCCGGTGTGCGTGAATTCCTCGAGCGGCACAACGGAGTACCGGCCGCCGTTGGTTCCAATGCAGAACCGGCCAACATCGAGTTCGTGCTCAACGAGTCCGGTCTTCGCCCACGCTTCGCCGCGGTAGTCGATGGATATCAAGTGGACCGGCCGAAGCCCGACCCGCAGGTGTATTTGCGGGCCGCCGAGTTGCTCGGCGTCGCCCCCGACGAATGTATCGTGTTTGAAGATTCCATCGCCGGGTTGCGTGCGGCGCGGGCGTCGGGAGCGCGCGTCGTTGGCCTTCGCACCACTTTGCGTGAATTGCCGTCGCACGATCTGGCGATAGACGACTTCGATGCGCCGGAGTTGGAGACCTGGCTCGACTCGCTCCCCCGCTGAAACCTCCGGTGGGCCTCATCCATCGAAGATGATAGGCTTTCACTCATGACGCGTTGGATGCATCTGTTTTTCACCCTCGCCCTGCTGTTGCCCTTGCAGGCTTGGCAGAAGTACACGGGTCCGCGCCCTCCCAAACCGGACATCCCTTATCTGCTCCATGGGAGCGCGCTGTTGGAAACCGAGGTAAAAGAGGCAAAGGAAGAGCAACGCAAGGACGAGAATGCCGCAGCCATTCCCGGTACGGCGTCGCCCGTGAAGACGCCGGTTCCCGAACCAATTTTTCTGTTCCTTTCCGAGAAGATCGCTCCCGAAAAGCTCGAGATGTACAAACTGACCGTGACGAAAGACGGACGGCGCGAGGTGGCATTTCCGGCCGCCGGCAAGAAGAAAAAGGACGGGCCGCGGCCCATTCATCTCTCCACGTCGAAGCTCGATCCGGGCCTATACCGAATCGAGGCCTCCGAAGTGCTCGAACTCGGCGAGTACTGTCTGAGCCCCAGTGGTGCAAACACGGTGTTCTGCTTCCAGGTTTATTAACACCCAAATCGCGCTTCGCCGCGCCACCGGTTCCGTCCGGCTTGCTACAATCCCACATATATGTTTAAAGGCCTGGAACACACCGCGATCGCTTCGCCCAACCCTGAGAAACTCGCCAACTGGTATCGCGATATTCTTGGCTTCCGGATCAACTTCATCTACGACGGAAACTATTTCGTGCGAGCGGCCAACGGGTCGATGCTCGAAATCATTCCGAGCGACGGCGAGCGCGGCTCGAACAAGATGAAGGATCCCGGCATTCGCCACCTCGCCATAGATGTCGAGGACTTCGACGCCGGGCATCGCGAGCTCAAGGCTCTCGGCGTGCTGTTCCTCACCGAAGCGTTCGAGAACCAGGGCAACAGGCTGGTGTTCTTCGCCGACTGCGACGGCAATATCCTCCATCTGATTAAACGCCAGCAACCGCTGCCTTAGTCTCTCCCGCACGAACATGTTGTTCTCCCAGGCGGCACGTTGCTGAAGCGCACGTTCAAGGCATTCGAATATCCGGATTTCCGGTTGATGTGGATCGGCGCGTGCATTTCCTCCATCGGCACATGGATGCAGATGGTGGCCCAGAGCTGGCTCGTCTATGAAATCTCGGGCTCCTCGCGGTTGTTGGGTCTGGACGCGTTTCTCGGACAGATCCCCATCATGCTGCTTTCGCTGGTGGGTGGTGTCGTTGCCGACCGCTGGGAACGACGCCACATTTTGATCGCTTCCCAGGTGGTTCAGCTCACCTGTGCATTTACGTTGTCGGCACTTGTGGCGACTCACGTTGTTCAGGTGTGGCATATCCTTACGCTGTCATTCATCGTCGGCCTCGCCCAGGCATTCGGCGGTCCCGCCTATCAGGCGTTGATTCCAACGTTGGTCCAGAGCGAGGATCTTCCCAATGCGATTGCACTGAATTCGATTCAGTTCAACCTGGCTCGCGTCATCGGTCCGGTACTGGGCGGGCTGGCGCTGGCCAAACTTGGGGCGGCGTGGTGTTTCGGGCTGAACGGACTTAGCTATATTGCCGTGATCATCACGCTCATTCTCGTTCGCAGTGCGTACAAACGCTCGGATGTAAAAGAGACGATGCTCGAAAGCATGAAACAGGGCATTCAATTCATCCGTCAACAGCAGTCGATGGTTGCCCTGATCGCGCTGGCTTTCCTCCTTACCGCGCTTGGAGTGCCCGTCGTCACCTTCCTGCCCGTCTTCGTGAAGAACATCTTTGCCCAGGGTCCGGATACGTATACGCTGCTACTTTCGGTTTCCGGCGCGGGCAGCGTTGTCGGCGCGCTGGTTGTAGCCACCTTCGGACACTCCCAACACAAGGGATTGATCACGCTGGTCGGCATTGCCGTACTCGGCGTGTTCGTCGCGGGCTTCTCTCATTCGACCCTGCTCTGGTTGAGCTGTATTTTCCTCTTTCTGGCCAGCATGGCTCTGGTCAGCGTCTTCGCTCTCATCAGTTCGCTGGTGCAATTGATTGCCACCGACCAGATGCGGGGACGAGTGATGAGCGTCTACAATGTTGCCTTCCGCGGCGGGATGCCAATCGGTAACTACATTGGAGGTGAGATGATCGAGCGCGTCACTGCGCCGCCTGTGATCGCCGCAAATGGGATTTTGCTCATGCTGACTGCTTGCTACTTTTATCTCGTACACAAGAAGGTCGCGAAACTATGACTCGTATGCTTGCCTTCGTTTTTTGTGTCGCCGCCGCGATAGCCAAGACGCCCCTCGAAGATGCGCTGGACCGGCAGGACCGCGCGCAGTTGGAGCAATTAGCGCAGGCCGCCGGCAAGCGCGCGGCTCAGGCAACAAATGATGCCGCTGCTCAGTATGGACATGCGCTGGCCCAATCGACGCTGGCACAAGCGGCGATGGAAATGGCTGACAAGAGCGCCGCTCGCGCCGCCGCTGAAGCCGGAATTCCGCCAGCGCGCAAGGCCGTTGAGTTGAAGGCGGATCAGGCGGAGTACCATCGCCTCCTCGGAACCCTCTGTGGCCAGGTGATTCCGGCTAACGTGCTGGCGGGCATGAAATACGGCGGATGTGCGCGTGATGAGGTGAATCGCGCTTTGGAATTGGATGGGAAGGCTGCAATGAATTGGGTGAGCCGCGGTGTGGGCAATTACTATCTCCCCCCGATGTTTGGCGGTGGAGCCGGCAAAGCGATTCAGGATTTTCGCAAGGCGATTCAATTGGACCCTAAGTCTTCCGAGGCACACCTCTGGTTGGGCATTGCACTGCGCAAGCAGGGGAGCAATGGTGAAGCGCGGCAAGCCTTGGAAAAGAGCATCGCGTTGAATCCGGCACGGGCCTGGGCCAAACAGCAGTTGGAAAAGACGCCAAAAAAATGACGCCATCCCGCTGGGCGGTCGCGGCGGCGTTGGCCGCACTGGTCGTACTGGGCTTCTACACGCTTCCCGGCCACACGTTCCTGGCGTCGGACACACAAATCTATATTCCGATCCTTGAACGTTTTTGGGATCCCAGCCTTTATACCGCCGATAGCGTGGCCACGCGGCCGCATGTCACCTACTCCATATACGATGAGGCGGCTCTCCTCTTGCGCCGCGTGACCGGCGCCGATTCATTCGAAGGCGTACTGGTGGCACAGCAGTTGGCAACACGCTTCTGTGGATTATTGGGAGTGTATCTTTTGGCTCGCGCGGCCAACCTGCCGCCACTGCTGGCGTTGCTCGCGCCGGTGTTATTCGGGATGGGAGCGACGGTGGCCGGTCCGGCGGTGTTGACGCTTGAATATGAGCCAGTACCTCGCGGGAATGCGATCTGCCTGGTGGTTCTCGCCGTGGGATTTGCCGCGCACCGGCGGCTGATCGCCGCGGCGGCACTGCTGGGAGTGGCCTGGCTTTACCATCCCCCTACCACATGGCCCTTCGTGCTTGTATTGGCGCTGCTCTTGTTGGCCGATGCGCGACGCGAGCGTGTTGGGGCCCTGCGGCCGTTGCTGCTGTTCTCCGGATTCGTTGCCCTGCTGTTTGTGCTTTCGCGCATACAGATGGGCGAGACCGAGAAGCAGGCGCTCTTTGGGCGCATCGACGAGACGCTCGAAAAGCTTCAGCGCCTGCGCGGCGCCTACAATTGGGTCTCCCTGTGGCGCGATGCTTACGTGCGCCAACACGAGTTCCTCGCGCTATTCATCGCCGCCGCCGTACTGCGCTGGAGGAGATACTTTACACGCGAACTGTTATGGCTCAGCATCGGGTTGCCTCTGGTGGGCATATTGAGTCTGCCGTTGTCTTATTCGCTGCTCGAAGGTCTGCATTGGTCTCTCATCCCCGCATTTCAACCTGCGCGCGCCTCGGCGTTCCTGTTCGTCTTCGCCGTCGTCCTTTCGGCCGTGGGCGGAGTTCTGGCCGCGCGGGAAGGCCGCGTATGGGAGGCTGCGGCTTGGTTTGCCATAGGATTCGCCGTGCCCGCACAAACACCCGTGATGGACGTATTACTGCCTGACCTCCGGTCTCCCTTGATCGCCAAACGATGGTGCATTGTAGCGGCAGCGGCCATGCTCACTGCCTGGGGCGTGCACGCTTACGCAAGAGGACAGCGCCTCGGCGCCGGCCTGATGCTGGCAGCGTTGTTACCATACTGGCTCCTGCCGACATGGGGTGAAGTTGTCAACTATCGCGTGGTCGATACCGCGGATGTGCGGGAGGTGTCCTCGTGGGCGCGGCAAAACACAGACAAGAACGCTGTGTTTCTGTTTGCGGATGACGGCAAAGATCCCGCGGCCAGCATTTTTCGAGCCCGATCGCTGCGCGCGGTTTACGTCGACTGGAAAGGCGGAGGGCAGGTGAATTTGTTGAAGGACTTTGCGCTCGAGTGGTGGGAGCGTTGGAGCCAGGTGATGGAATCGGGCTATGCGCACGAACGCGTTCCCGATTACGCCGCGCGCGGCATCGACTACCTGGTGCTGAGCAAGAAGAGCAGGATGCAGGATCGGGCAGCGCTATTCGAGAACAGCCGGTTTCTGGTCTATCGGATTCGTTGAGCCAGAAACGCGTCCGTCGCCTCGCGCGAGGGCGCCGACGTTTGCGCTCCGGCTCGGGTCACGCTCAGCGCCGCGGCGGCATTGGCGAAGCGTATTGCGGCGGGCACGGGAAGTCCTTCGGTGAAGGCAACGGCCAGAGCAGCATTGAAGGTATCCCCAGCGGCTGTTGCATCCACAGCGCTGACCGCGAATGCCTCCTCCGCATGCTCGCCTTCGGGACCGGAGTAATAACAGCCCGCCTCCCCTAGTTTTAAAACAATGGCACGCGGTCCGAGCGCCAGCAACGCGCGCGCTATTTCGGGGGCCTCAGTCAGACCCACTCGGGAGGGCGGGCGGCCGAGAAAACTGCATGCTTCCGATTCATTCGGTGTCAGCACGTCGACCAGCAAGAGAAGTTCACGCGTGAGCGATCGAGCCGGCGCTGGGTCGAGCATGCTCCGAGCACCTTCCTGGCGGGCGGTAAGCAAGATCGCCTCGACGGTAGGCAGCGGCGACTCCAACTGCAGCAGGACCCAAGCCGATTCGCGCAGCCTTTCACGCAATGCTTCCACGTGCGCAGGCTCAAAGCAGTGGTTCGCGCCAGGCACGACGACAATGGTGTTTTGGCCGGCGGCATCGACGTTGATCATGGCCGCGCCAGTGGCAACGCCGCTGATCCTCCGCACGGCATCCACTTCTACAGACGCAAGCGCGAGGCTATGGCATAGGTCTTCGCCAAAGCTGTCGGCGCCCACGCAGCCGGCCATGCGCACGAGGGTCCGCGGGCCTGCAAGTTTGCCCGCGGCGCAGGCTTGATTGGCTCCCTTGCCGCCCGGGATGAGATCAAAGGACAGTCCGGGTACGGTCTGCCCCGGCGCAGGCAGGGCGGCCACGCGAGCCACAAAATCCATATTGAGGCTGCCCGCGACCAGTATCGATGCCCGCACGGGAATCTAGCCGCCGAAAAAATCGATACCGAGTTTCTTCAACTCCTCGGCGTAGTAGCGCTTGTGTAAGAGGCTGTACTCTTCGGTGCCTTCGCCGATATCACGTTTCATCGTGCGAATCTTGGCATGCGCGCTGCGGTCCACTTTTTCCTCGATAGTGAGGATCTCCGTAAAATGCCGGACAATTTCCAAGCGCACGTCGTTGGGGTCCTTGCGTAACCGGAAATCGCGCGACTTGCGCATCGCCGACACGATCTTGTGGGAGATATCCGTGATCTTGTCCCGCGAGAGCTTCATTGCGTCGCCGGTGTCGCGGCCGCTCGCACGCACCACCTTGCGCTCCTGAAGCATCTTGTTCTTGATGCGGCGGAACATTTCCTGATAACTGACGCCCTCGCGCCGCATGTAGTCGCTGTATTGACTGAGGATCTCGCGCACTTCGTCATTCAGACGATCCTCGACCTCCATCTCATCCAAGACGATGTTTTGGATGGCCACGGTGGCCACTGTCGGATCCGTGACTTCAAATACGGCGGGGGATAATCGCTTCACAAGCTGGCGCGATAAGTATTCAATAAACTCCCTGGGAAGAAGCATCCGGTTGGAGAAAAGACTCCTATTTAAGCGTTCACGTCAGTGTAATGGCGCGCGGGCTTAAGTGTCAAATAACGCCCTACTTGATCGCTTTGGCTATACGCCGGAAACCTGCACGGCCACTGAGCGGCTGCGAGGTCCGTCAAACTCTGCCAGGACAATGCTCTGCCAGGTTCCTAGAAGCACGCTCGCATTGCGGACTTGAAGGCTAAGCGTCTGGCCCATCATCATGCCTCGCAGATGCGAATCGGCGTTGCCCCTCTCGCAATCGGAGAACTGCGGATCGTTGTGCTTGTAGTATTGTTCGC
>DASRHX010000540.1:0-3189 GCA_035650295.1 Bryobacteraceae bacterium
CTTCTGGGGCATGAGCGAGAATGTCAGCCTGGCTAAGACGTTCACGATCACCGAGAGCGTCCGCATCGACTTGCGCGGCGAGGCGTTCAACTTGTTCAACCGGACGATTTTTGGCACGGGCAGCACGAATCTGAACGCCAACAACATCGGCGTGGTTACCACCCAAGCCAACAATCCGCGCCAGATGCAGGTGGGCTTGAAAGTCTACTGGTAAACGAAAGCGAACCACAAATGTACAAGGGCGCTGGATTTCTCCGGCGCCCTTTGTGCAACTATCGTACTTACTCGACTTCGCGGCTGCGTTTCTTGCGGCTGCGCTTGCGAGCCAGCGCCTCTTTGGCGCGTCGCTTTTCACCAGGCTTGAGGTAATAGGAATGCCGCTTGATATCTTTGATGATATCTTCCTGCTGCACTTTCCTCTTAAACCGGCGAAGAGCGCTTTCCAGGGTTTCTCCATCCTGGACAACGACTTCGGCCAATACAATCACCCCTTCCGTGGCAAAGTAGCCGAAATCTCATTGTAGCGCAGTCATTGTAGTCTTAGACGGGTGTCGCCTGATACTCTGAATTACGTTGTTCAGAGTGAAGCAAGGAGAATGACGATGAAATTGGCGAGAGCATCGCTGCTGCTGACCTTAGCGTCGGCAGCGGCATGGGCCCAAGTAAACATGGGCGAACAGAAGCCCGAAGCCAGCATGCCCTTCAAGATGACCACGGTGTCCACCTTTGGACTGCCTTGGCGGATAGCCTTCCTCCCGGATGGCCGGATGCTGGTAACCGAAAAGATTGGGCCCATTTGGCTGGTATCGCCCGAGGGAGAAAAGATCGCGCCATTGCAAAATACTCCAGCCGTCTTCTGGCAGCGCCAGAACGGCATGCTAGGTGTTTTCGTCTCGCCCAACTACGCCAGCGATCAGAGCATCTACATCACCTATATCGAGCCAGGGGACTATGGCGGGGGTCAGGCGCTGGCGCGTGCCAAGTTGGACGCCGGGCGCGTGCCGAGGCTGGAGAACTTCGAGGTGCTGTGGCGCCAAATGCCCAGAGGCATGGGCGGCCAGGCAGGCGGGCAGATTGCTTTCGCACCCGATGGCAAGTCTCTCTTCATGAGCGTTGGCGACCGCCAGCGCATGACCCCGGCGCAGGATCCGAATCAGCCCGTTGGCAAGATTGTGCATCTGACGCTCGACGGTAAACCGCACCCGGACAACCCAAACCACGGTAAGACCGGCGCTCGCAACATTCCTCTGATCGATCCGCCTCGCGACACCGAAGTCGCCAAGACCGCGCCGGTGGTGAGCACCTACACCTTTCCCGCCGAAAACCTGACACCGGCGGAAACCTGGGCCAGCGGCTTTCGCGCACCTTATGGACTAGCGTTCTCGCCCACCGGCGAATTGTGGGAGGTCGAGCATGGCCCGCGCGGCGGCGACGAGCTGAACTTGATTGAGAAGGGCAAGAACTACGGCTGGCCGGTTGTCTCCTACGGCATGAATTACAACGAGGTACCCATTCCCAGCCACAACATGCGGCCCGAGTTCGCGAAACCGGCGATCTATTGGGCGCCGGTGATCGCCCCAGGGAACCTGATGTTCTACCGCGGGAAGAAGACGTTCCCCGAGTGGGATGGCAGCGGCTTTATCAGCGGTCTGGGGAGCCATACGCTCAATCGCATCATCTTCGACGGTAAAGGCGGAGCGAAAGCCGCCGAGCGCTGGGATGTCGGCAAACGCATCCGCGATGTAGAGCAAGCTCCGGATGGCTCGCTGTGGATGCTGGAAGACGCCAATCCTGGCGCCCTGATCCACGTGACGCCTAAGTGATCCATTCGAGTGTGTTTCGCTGACCTGATGAAGAAGGCGCCGTTTGGAGTTGCTGGACTATTCCTGTTGGCGGCAGGATTGCACGCCCAGGAGCAGCCAGTTCCCTACAGTCATAAAATGCACTTGGCTCTGGGCCTGAAGTGCAACTCATGCCACAGGAACGCCGATCCGGGCGAACTTATGGGGCTTCCGGCGGAAAGTTTCTGCATGAGCTGTCACCAGACGGTAAAGGCCGACAGTCCGCACATTCAGAAGGTCGCTGCCGCCGCCAAAGAAAAGAAGCCGATGCCGTGGGTCCGCGTGTATCGGATCCCGAACTACGTCTACTTCAGCCACCGCGTGCACACGAAAGCAGGCGCAACTTGCGAGACCTGCCACGGACCGGTTCGCGAGCACGACGTGATCACCAAAGAGGTCGTGCACAATATGCGTTCCTGCATGGCGTGTCATGCCGCGGCAAAGGCCCGCAATGACTGTATGGCCTGCCACGAGGAGCGTTAATCAACTAAGCGGCTGGGCGCGGAGACCGCGAGGCGATAGAATAATTCGCCACGAAGGAGCACACGACCATGCGGACACGAAGAGGCTTTCTGGGATCGCTGGCGGCGCCGGCGGTGTCGCTCGTCGCGCAAGAGCGCCCAGCCGGTCGACCCAAGATTAAGATCACGGATTTGCGGTGTGCGATTATTGGGCGCAACCCTACGGTACGGATCGTCACCGATCAAGGGATCTCCGGCTATGGCCAAGCCGAGTCGACCAAGCAGTATCTGAAGCCGATGGTCCTCTTCTACAAGGACTACATTCTCGGCGAAGATCCCACCGACGTCGAGCGCGTCATGCTCAAAATCCGCAGGCTCGGCGCGATGAAACCGTGGGGCGCCGCAGTAAGCGCCATCGAGATCGCTCTCTGGGACATCGCCGGCCAGGCCGCGGGCGTGCCCGTTTACAAACTACTCGGCGGCAAGATCCGCGACCGCGTCCGAATCTACAATGGCGGTTTCCGCCCACCCATGAAGGGCCAGATGCCGCAGGATTACGCCGATGTTGTCCAGCGCATGAAGGAAGCCAAGGAAGGCTTCACGCTCATCAAAATGGCCGTCGGATTTCACAACGCCGCGATGATGAAAGCCATACCGGAGATGTGGTACGACGAGCCGCGTGGGGGCGCGCCGCACGGGAATCGCGGTGTGATGACCGAACGCGGGCTCGATCATGTGGTCGCCTGTGTCGAGGCGATGAAGAAGGTGCTTGGAAAGGAGGTGGGACTGGCGCTGGACGCGGGTCCGGGCTGGATGCCGAAGGACGCGCTCACATTCTGCAAGGCGTGCGAACCGCTGCGGCTGATGTGGATCGAGGACATTCTGAC
>DASRHX010000541.1:0-6601 GCA_035650295.1 Bryobacteraceae bacterium
GCGTACAGCATCCCGGCGCAGTACACGTCAATGGGCGTTCTGCGCATTGCGTCACCGTCGATCCCGGAGCACCTGATACCCTCGGCGGGACGAACGGACCTGAAACGGCAATTTCAAAATCAGGTCGCGACCGTGCTCTCCAGGCATACGCTCACAGAAATCATGCGGACCTACGGGCTATATCAGTCCGAATTGACACGGATGCCGCTGGAAGACGTAGTCGCCGAGATGCGGCGGGACATTGCGATTCGCCCCGGTCCCGAAGAAATGGTGCAAATTACATTCACCTACGCCAGTCCACGCGAGGCGCAGAAGGTGGCGCGCGACCTAATGACGCGCTTGATCGATCACAGCATCCGCGAGCGATCGGAGGAGTTGAAGTCTATTTCCAGGTTCCTCGTGGACCGTTCCGAGGCGGCGGCGAAAGCATGGATGGAGAGCACCGCAGCGTTGCAACGGATGAAGGATAACGATCCACAGTATCCGCGTGCGTCGCTCGACGTCGAGATGGCGCGACAGGAGTACCAGTCGCTGCGGGCAAAAATGGGAGAGGCTCGTACGTTCGAGACGGCGGCCGCTTGGAAATATGATGCGACGCTTGAAGTCCTTGATCTTCCCTCTCTCCCGCGAACCGAGCGGCTCAATCGCCCACTCATCGTCGCCGTGGGTGTTTTCGGCGGTACGATTCTTGGGCTGTTGTTGGCGTGGCTCCGCTCCATTCGCCCCATAAACCCGATGATTTCAGCGCCCACGTCAGCTTAATCTCTCACAACCGCCGCGGGAGAGACGGTAGCTCACTCCGCGCCATCTCAGCACATCACCCGCCGCCGAAGCCAGAATCGAATAGAGCCATACCCATGTGACCAACGGCGAGAGCGCCGCGTGAAGCCAGGGCGAGCCTGCTGGTTCGCCCAACGCCGCCGAAGCCCAGGCGCAGCGGCGCGCAGCCTTTGTCATTCCGATGCCGAGTTGCAGGGCCAGCGGCGCCAGCGCCCACACCTGCCCTGCGGCGACTAACGCAATCGCCACTACCATCGCGGCGCAGTATATGAGGTGCGCCATGAAGGCTAATCGCCAGAGTTCGGGCCGGTAGATTCGCGTGAGCAGCAGTTGCCGAGCCGACCAACCAAGGAATTCGGGGCCCGTTGTGTGGTCTCGGGCGGGTGTCAGCGCGCCCGGCACGAAGGCAATGCGGAGGCCCGCCTGGCGCACTTTCGCCGATAATACATAGTCATCGCTGACCTGTCCGGTCCAGGCCTGCCGGATCTTCTGGCGCTCGAACAGGTCGCGGCGCAGCGCCATCGCCCCGCCCCAGCAGAATGAGCTCTGACCGGAGCCGTATCCGCCAGCGATAACAGAGTTCCAGGCGGACCGTGTGTGGCTCCAGAAGCCACCTGAAGTAGGGACGTACCAGCGGTATCCAGTGGCCACGCCCACTTCGGGCAAGGCGGCCATTGCCACGAGTGACCGCAGCCAGTGGGGTAGTGGACGTGCGTCCGAATCAGCAAACACGAAGATGGCGCTCGCGGGCCGCGCCGCATCGATCGCTGCGAAAAGATTTTCGATTTTCTCGCTCGTGTTGGGGAGAGTACTTGCAGTGATCACGAGACGGGCAGAAGGCGGGAGGACACCGGCGGGCACGTCTTCGGGGGCGCGGGCGCAAACGATCAACTCAAAATCCGGATAGTCTTGCGCCGCAAGCGCGAAAAGATTTTCACGCAGCCCTTCGTCGAATCCTTTCACCGGCACGATCAGCGTGACCAGCACAGGCGTGTCGAGCGCCGGCCGGGCGCTGCGCCAATATCGCGCTTTGGCGCTATCGCCGCGCAAAGAAAACAGAGCCAGGGCAACAGCGAGCGCAAGGACGAACCAAAGTGCGATCACTACGCTTACTATACTTGTTACGAATGTTCCGGCCAGCCGTAGGACTCCTTCTATCGCTCTCATTCGCCTTAGTTTGTAGCGCCGGCAAGAGCGGTGACTTCCGCGCGCGCCGTGAAGCGCTCCGTAAGCAGAATCCGGAAGCGCTGATCGTCGTGATGGGCGCGACCGAGGAAGAGATTGGAAACCTCCGGTCAGGATTCGTTCAGGAGCCGAATTTCTATTACCTCAGCGGATGGACGGAGCCGGGGGCGGCACTGGTGATCGGGCCGAAGCTCGACGTGCTGCTGCTGCCGGAGCCAAACGAGAAGCGCGAACGGTATACGGGCAAGAAGGGCAGCGCGTCGGACCCGGGGATTACGGACCGGACGGGATTCGACCGGGTTGTGCCGATTACGCAGTTGAATGGGCTGAAGGAGGAGCAGGAGCGGGCCGGAGTACGCGAGTTGACGGACACAAAGGAGAAGATCCAGAAGCTTCGGATGATCAAGTCGCGCGGCGAAATCGAGCTCATCCAGCGCGCGGCAGATGTTTCGGTCGAGGCGCACAAGGCCGCGTGGCGGCGGATTGCGCCGGGACTGCGTGAGTATCAGGTAGCGGCAACGATGAGTAACGTCTACTTTGAAGCTGGTTGCGAGCGCCACGCCTATCCGCCGATTGTGGCCAGCGGACCAAAGGCGATCATCCTTCACTACAACGAGAACAAGCGACGCATGGACGGTGGTGAGCTAGTGCTGATGGACGTCGGCGCCGAGTGCGCGATGTATGCCGCCGACATCACACGCACGGTGCCGGTGGACGGGAAGTTCAGTAAGCGCCAGCGCGAGATCTACGACGCGGTGCTGGCGGCGGCGGACGCCGCGATCGCCGCGGCCAAGCCGGGCGTCACGTTTGCCAGGCTGAACGACATCGCACGAGAGCGCTTGCGGTTGGCCGGCTCGGCCAAGGGCGGAACGACGCTCGACAACTACCTCACCTATTTTCTCGGTCACGGCGTTGGCCTGCAGGTGCACGATCCGACCGACCGGCAGGCGCCGCTCGAACCGGGAGTGATTATCACCATCGAGCCGGGCGTCTACATCCCCGAGGAAGGAATCGGGATTCGCATCGAGGACATGATCCTGATCACCAAGGACGGGGCGCGCAACATGACGGCGGCGCTGCCGCGCGAGGCAACAGCCATCGAGAAGGCGATGGGCGCGCGTACCAAGTCGCACCGTTGATCATGCGCCGCACGCCGCGATTGCTATATGCAGCGTTGTTGGCCGGCGTGTTCGCGTTCGCGGTAATGGCGGGCTGGACGACGCTCGCCGCACAAGTCGACTCCGACGTGTACGACTTCCTGTTCCGGCTGGATCAACGCACTCCGCCACCGGCTTCGTCCATTATCTACGGGATCGACGAGCGAACCCTGCGGCAAGGCGGAGGCTTAGCTGGCCTGCGAGACATACTCGCCGATGGCCTCGACCGGCTGAGCGCATGCGAACCGGATGTGGTGGCGCTCGACATCGTGTTGGCCGACGAGACGGCGGATCAGGAAAGCAATACACGGCTTGCGCATTCTCTGAGTAAGCTGCGGTACGTCGTCCTGGCCTCGAACCTGACGAGTACGGGGTGGGAAAACCCGATTTCGCGCTTTCCCCGTAAGGCTATTGGCCACGTCCATTCCGACCCCGACCCCTACGACAACGTGGTGAGACAGATCTCACTCGAAAAGGTCGCGGGGCGCGAGCGGCATTGGGCCCTCGCATTGGAAACGTTCCGCGGCATGTATCCGAAAGTGGTGATCGAAGAAGATCCCGACGGCCTCACCTTCGATGGCGTGCGCCTGCGCTCGCCCCGCGAGGCGGCGCGCCCCCTACTCGTGCGGTTCCGGCCCAACGAAAGTCCGGTTCCGGAAATCACCTTCGCCGATCTCGCCGATAACAAGCAGTGCGCGCCGTTTCAGCACAAAGCGGTCTTCGTCGGGATCACGGCGCAGAGCGCGGCGCAGGACCGTCACTCGACGCCGCTTAGCTTTGGGCAAACGATGGTGGGCGTGGCAATCAACGCCAACGCATTTGAGACGCTCGCGCAGCGCGCCTTCCTTCGGCCCGCGGGCAATCTGGAGGCCGTCGCACTCTCGCTCGTGGTTACGCTTGCGGCAGGCGCGATCTTTTACTTTTTGAGCGGCTGGACTGCTTACGTGGTGGCGACGGTGCTGCTTCTATTGGCCCATGCGATGACCTGGATATCGTTCCGCGCCGGCATTGTTTTCCCATACACCGCTCCACTGGTGGCCACGTGGTTGGGCACGGCGTCGGCGGCTTCGTTTCAATACTTCACCACGCGGCGCCAACTGCGAAAGGCGGAGGCCGACCGCACACGCTATCAACAAGCCATTCATTTCGTCGCGCACGAAATGCGTTCGCCGCTGACCGCCATTCAAGGCTCGAGCGAACTCATGGGCCGATACAAGCTGTCCGATGAGAAACGGACTCAGATGGCGCAGATGATCCATAGCGAATCGCAGCGGCTGGGGCGAATGATTCAAACATTTCTTGACGTCGAACGGCTTAGCGAAGGAGAGATGGAGTTGGCCCGCGAGCCGTTCGCCATGGGCGACGTAGTGCGGTCATCACTCGAGCGGGCGCAACCTCTCGCCGATCGGAAGCGAATGAGCATGACGCTCGAATCTCTCGACGAGTGTACGTTGCTCGGCGATCGTGAGTTAATGGAGTACGCCGTGTATAACTTGTTGACCAACGCCGTGAAGTACTCACCGGCGGAGACGAAAGTAGCCGTGGATGCCCGTATAAGAGATGGACTTCTCCGCCTGAGCGTGCGCGATCAGGGAATCGGAATGGACGAAAAGGAAGTGAAGAAAATTTTCACTAAGTTCTACCGCACGAAGAAGGCAGAGATGAGCGGTGAGGTAGGTACCGGGATCGGCCTTTCCATCGTGGAACAGATCGTGACGCACCATGGTGGCAGAATAGAAGTGCAGAGCTCACCCGGAGCCGGTTCGTGCTTCACTGTCGTGATGCCGTTGGAGGATCGCAACTTACCGGGCGGGTCTTAGAGGTAAGTTTGAATTCGCTTTTGCTGGTAGAGGACGACTCGAGCGTCCGCAACACAATCGTCACATTCCTTGAGTTGGAGGGCTATCAAGTCGATGCCGTCTCCACGACTCATGAGGCTTTGCAGCGCCTGGACAATCAGCCCTATCCGATCGTGTTGTCCGATATCTATCTGGACGAGCGCACGGGCTTGGATGTTTTGGCCGCCGCACGCCGCGCCAATCCGCGCTGCGCCGTGATTCTGATGACCAGACGCGGCTCGATGGAAACGGTGATGAAAGCGACCGAGGGCGGCGCCTTCGACTACATCGCCAAACCGTTCAAGCTCGATCAGATGTTGGAGACGCTGAAGCGCGCCGAAGCGGCGCTCCTGCCAGCCGAAGAAGATCAGGATACAGAAATCGACGACTTGCCGGAGTCCGACATGATCGGGAGTTCGATGGCGATGGTCGATCTCTACAAGACGATTTCGCGCGTCGCCCCAACCGACGCCACGGTTCTCATCGAAGGTGAGACGGGTACGGGCAAGGAGATGATCGCGCGTATGCTCCATCGCCACAGCCGCCGTACGAACGCGCCTTTTCAACCGGTGGACTGCGCCTCCATCGCCCCATCGCTTTTGGAGAGCGAACTGTTCGGCGCCGTACGCGGCGCCTACACCGGTGCCGACCGCGACCGCACCGGCGTATTCGAAGCCGCCAATCACGGCACGGTCTTTCTCGATGAGATCGGCGAGGTCGACCTCGGTTTCCAGACGAAACTGCTTCGGTTTCTCCAGGAGCGCACGGTGCGTCCGCTGGGAAGCTCGCGCACTCACGAAGTGGATGTGCGGGTGATTTCGGCCACCAATCGCGACATCTCCAAAATGGTCGAAGAGAAGAAGTTCCGCGAAGACCTCTACTACCGCCTCAACGCAATCCCGCTGCGCCTGCCGCCATTGCGCGAGCGGGCGGGCGACATTCCGCTGCTCGTTCATTTTTTCCTACGCAAATACAACCTACGCTACGGGCTTAGCTCAAGGGTGACCGAGAGCGGCGTAGAAACGATGCAGAGCTACACTTGGCCGGGAAATGTTCGCCAGCTTCAACACATGATGGAGCGGCTGGTGATTCTCGCGCCGGCCGGACGCATCGACGACGAAGCGGTCAGAGATGCCATTTCGGCGACAGAGCCTCGCGATAATGCGAGCGAGACGCTGGCCGATGCCGAATCCGAACAGATCCGCCGCGTGATGGCGGCGACGAACGGAAACAAGAGCCGGGCGTCGCGCATTCTGGGCATCGAACGCAAGACGCTTTACCGCAAGCTCGAGCGGATGGGGATGGCCTAGGCTGCGCGTACTCAGCGGGCGCGCACGAGCGACTGCACGGCGGCCAGCACGACCGACCAATCCTGCGCTTGTGGATCGATGCCATCGAAGTGGCCGCGGCCTTTCAGGATTTCCATGCGAGCCGGATCACCGGCCTTCCGCGCGGTCTCGACATGGGGTTCGATGAGCGCGGTCCATTCCGGGCCCGCTTCAGCCTGAACGAGGAAAATCTGCGCGGCGCCGGTGGGAAGCAGTCCGGTCAGCGCGCCTTGGCGGTAGCGCTCCGGGACCTCCGCCGGTGCGCCGCCGACAAATTGCGTGACGACGGGACCTCCACACATCGCTTGCTCCA
>DASRHX010000542.1:0-3099 GCA_035650295.1 Bryobacteraceae bacterium
ACGAGACCGGCAATCCGTTCGTCTGGACCAAGGGCCCCGAACACCTGCAACGAATCATCGAGACGACCCAGGCATTTCAGGCTCTGCACCCTAAAAAGCCCCGTCGCCGCCGAGCCAAGCGGAAGAAGACTGATTCTACAAGGAACTAATGGGACGATGTACTAGTCTACACCTGGGTCTGCGATCGGAATCGCGAAAGGCATCTTCCCACCATTGCCGTCAGGGACCACAGCGGGGACGCTGCCGTCCATCGCCGCGGGTGCCGGTTGCATCAGGGAAGAAGAGAAAAGCTGTGCTTGAGTCGCCATTGCTGGGTACCTCCTTTGTTTTTCGTGATTTGTTTGGAAAAAGCTGATAGCCTGCTCGAAGCGCGGCGTCAGGACGCGGCGGTGAACATGCTGCGCAAAAGTGGAGCAATTTCTGGATACGGAAGACTCGGCGGCATTTGCTTTCGGACGGCCGCCGTGAATCCCCACGCGTACTTGTGAACGCCGCCGTGTCGAAGTGGACGGGTGAACTGCTCGACTACGTGTCGAACTGTCTGGGCACAAACGAGTGCACTTTCGGGAGCACCTAGACTCAGCAGTATTTCGCGCATGGCATGTGTACCTCGCTCGCCCGCCCGCAGCTTCTGCAGAGTCCGTTCACTGAGTACCTGACCGTCGGGAAGGAGTCGAAGTGTCCGAGGCGTCGAACGGCCAAGGTAGGCTCCGGAAAGTGCCTTGTAGACGGTACCAATGTGTCCCGGTGCGACCACGGTGCCATTGGCGGCGGTCCGCGCGACGGGGTCAGAGAAGCTAACAACGCCAGCGATCCCGCAGCGTTTGAGATTGCGGATTCCGATGGATGGCGATAGGCGTTCCGAACTTAATCCGATAGCGATTCCGAACTTATGCCAATAATCGTTCCGAACTCATGCCGATCAAAAATCTTGGAAAGTTCGGAATGATTATCGGAGCGTCGGAGCGGTTTTCTTAACAGGAGTTCATCTGAGCTGGGCTGGCGGAAGTGGGCTTCCACTGAAAAGTGGAGGTTCCGATTGCCGCAGACAAGGCTCAGCATGCGTAAGCTCAAAGAGGTTCTCCGGCTTTCATCGCTCGGGTTAAAGCAGCAACAGATCGCGCGCAGCTGTCGTATCGCCCAGAGCACCGTTCACGGGTATCTGAAGGCAGCAGCGGCCGCAGGCGTAGGCTGGCCGCTTCCGGCGGATTGGGATGATCGCCGCCTGGAGGCGGTGATCTGGGGAGCGGCGCGCCCAACCAGGACGTGGCGGAAAAGGGAGGTACCGGACTTTGCAGCCATCCGGCAACAGCTACAGGCCCATCGCCATCTCACGCTCGAACTGGTCTGGGAAGAGTATCGCGAGCAACATCCCGACGGATACCGCTATTCGCGCTTCTGCCAGCTCTATCGCGAGTGGGAGAAGCGCCTCGACGTGGTTCTCCGGCAAGACTACCGCGCCGGAGAAAAGATGTTTGTCGATTACGCAGGCGACAAGATTCCGATCTATGACCGGCGCACCGGCGAAGTGGACTTCGAGGCGCCGTTGTTTGTGGCCGTGCTCGGAGCCAGCAACTACACCTTTGTCGAAGCCAGCCGCAGTCAGGAACTGGTCTGCTGGATCAACTCCCATATTCGGGCCCTGGAATTTTTTGAAGGAGTGCCTGAGATCGCAGTTCCGGATAACACTCGAACCGGCGTCAAGCATCCATGCCGCTATGAGCCGGAACTGAATCAGACCTATCGCGAGTTAGCCGAGCACTATGCCTTTGCGGTTATTCCGGCACGCCCGTATAAACCGAGAGACAAGGCCAAGGCCGAAGCCGGAGTTCAGATCGCTCAACGTTGGATCATCGCGGCTCTACGCCACAGAACGTTCTTCGATCTGGCCGAGCTCAATGAAGCCATCGCCGAACTGCTCGATCGGCTGAATGCCCGGCCCTTTCGCAAGCGCCCGGATGCGAGCCGGGCCAGTTTGTTCGCGCAACTCGACCGGCCGGCGCTGAAGCCGCTGCGTTCCGATCGTTACGTGGTCGCCTATTGGAAGCTCGTGCGCGCAAACATTGATTACCATGTCGAACTTGAGCAACATTATTACAGCGTTCCTTACCAGCTCGTAGGCGAACAACTGGATGCGCGTTACACCGCAGCCACGGTCGAGATCTTTCACCGTGGTGTCCGCGTTGCTTCGCACGCCCGCAGCTACGCGCCCCACAAGGCCAGCACCTTAGCCGAGCATCGTCCCAAAAGTCACCAGGCGCATCTGGAGTGGACGCCTTCGCGCTTGATCAACTGGGCCGCTGGCGTCGGACCCGCTACCGCTGACCTGGTCCGCGGCATTCTCGAGCAGAAGCCACATCCCGAGATGGGCTATCGCGCTTGCCTGGGCATCCTCGGTTTGGCCAAGAAATACAGCACACCTCGTCTGGAAGCGGCGAGTCAGCGCGCGCTACTGCTGCGGATCTACTCCTATCAAAGCCTGAAATCGATTCTGAAGCGCTCGCTCGATCAGCAGCCCATGTTGGAGCTCGATGATCATCAAGCGTCAGGACCGCACCATGACAACGTTCGCGGCCCGGACTATTACAGCCAGCCGCCTGATGGTTTTCTTCAATAGCCCGTATATAGGAGATCGCAATGCTAAACCAGCCAACCATCGAAAGACTGCAAGCCATGAAGCTGCACGGCATGTCCGCTGCTTTCCAGGAACAAGTCGAGTCACCCGAGGTCAACCAACTCAGCTTTGAAGAGCGTTTTGGGCTGCTGGTGGACCGGCAGTGGACATGGAAAGAAGGGCGAGCGCTGACCCGCCGGCTGCAGCTCGCCAAATTCAAGGAACGTGCGGTCATCGAGGACATCAACTATCAACACCCACGCGGACTCGATCGTAAACTGATGCGCACGTTATCCAGCAGTGAATGGGTGCGGCAGCATCACAACATCCTCTTTATAGGACCTACCGATCCAGCGACATTATGCATCCCCTCGCCACATCGTTGAAAATACGATGTTCCTGTCCCTCATCTTTCCAATCTGTACTCAGCTTGCCGCAATGCCCGCCTCTTCCACGTGCTCTCTCAAACCCGGCAACGGCAGAGT
>DASRHX010000543.1:0-12092 GCA_035650295.1 Bryobacteraceae bacterium
CAGGTTACCGACCAGCAGCATAGTGGAGAATCGAGCAATAGGCTTCATAGAACCTCCTAGGGACCCTGAAGTAGCATATTCGATGGAGCGACCAAATGCTTATGAACGTCAAGGTGGTCGGTGTTCTGCTTGCCGCGGCACTGAGCTGCCAGTCCGCCGAGACTTTCGATCTGGTCGTGTACGGCGCGACCGGCGGCGGAGTGATGACAGCCGTAAGCGCAGCCAGACAAGGACTTAAGGTCGCGCTGCTCGAACCGGGAAATCATATCGGTGGAATGGTGAGCGGTGGATTGTCGCTCACCGACTACGGCAAGAAAGAGGTGATCGGCGGCTATGCATTTGAGTTCTACTCGCGTGCCGGCGCTCACTACAACATGCGGCAATACGGACACGACGTGGCGTGGTATCACGAGCCACACGTCGGTGAGGAGATCTACCGGACGATGTTACAGGAGGCGAACGTCAAGGTACTCCTGCGGCACCGGTTGCGCGAGAAGGGCGGCGTTCGGATGACTGACACCCGCGTCGCGGCGATTATTGCGGAGAACGGAATTGAGTTTGAAGCCCGTATCTTTGCCGACGCGAGCTACGAAGGCGACTTGATGGCGCAGGCAGGTGTGTCATGGACCGCGGGCCGCGAATCGTCAGCACAGTATGGGGAGAACCTTGCGGGGGTTCGCCCCACGCATTTTCAACACGTGTTCAAGTTTCCAGTAGACGGGCGCGACGCTTCCGGTAAACCGCTGCCGGAAATTCAGGCAACGCCGGTCGGAGAAATCGGCGCCGGCGACAAAAAGATGCAAGCCTATAACTATCGTGTATGCGTGTCGCGCGATCCCGCGAACCAGGTCCCATTTCCCAAGCCGCCAAATTATCGGCCTGACCGGTTTGCTCTGCTGCTGCGGCTACTTACGACATGGGAGAAGCACAATGGCAAGCCTCCGTTGATGCAGGATGTCTTTATCGTCGGGCGTATTCCGAATCAGAAGGCCGACCTGAACAATCGGGGCGCTTTCTCCACTGACTACCTGGGCATGAACTGGGACTATCCGAACGCGTCGTACTCGCGCCGGAAGGAAATCATAGAAGACCATCTCAATTACACGGAGTCCCTGTTCCACTTTCTGGCGAACGACGAGCGGGTGCCGCGTTCTGTGCGTGACGGTCTCCGTGAGTGGGGTCTCTGCAAGGACGAGTTTCAAGACACCCGGCATTGGCCGCACCAACTTTATGTCCGCGAAGCAAGGCGCATGATCGGCGAATACGTAATGACTCAGAACGATCTGCAGCAGGAGCGGACCAAACCAGACGCGATCGGCATGGGCTCCTACAACAGCGATTCGCATGCGGTGCAGCGGTATCTCGCTCCCGACGGAACAGTACAGAACGAAGGATTGATGGAAGTGCCGGTGCAACCGTACCAGATTCCTTATCGCCTGATGCTTCCACGCCGAACCGAAGCGACAAACCTGCTGGTACCAGTCGCTTTCTCAGCCAGCCATGTAGCGTATTCCACTCTGCGAATGGAGCCGCAATACATGATCATCGGGCAGGCAGCAGGTGTTGCCGCCAAGCTCGCACTCGATCATAGCGTCGCACTACAGGATGTGGATACAACTAAACTGCGCCAGATTCTCACCGAGCAGGGCGCCGTCTTCGAATACCATCCCGCACCGCGCGTAGTGAAGCGATAGTTCCTTATGCCGCTGGCCCGTACCCAATGGCGAGTTCTGGTGTTTCAATCCACTTCGAGTGCTGGAGCCGCGATTCCAGAGCGAACAAGTTAATGGCCGTTGACAGCAGCGTGCGTTCGATCGGATTTGGCTCCCGCCGTGTCAACACGAAGTCTTCGAAATTGCGGACCATGAAGCTCCAGTGATTGTGATTGTAAAGCTGAATATAGAAGCACGATGAGTCCGGCTCCTTGCGTCCCTTTCGACGCCCTGCGAAAAGGTAATCGCGGGTCTTGCCGTTGAGATTCAGAATCGTCGCCTTCAAGCCATCGCGATAGCGAACCTGAATCGCTTCCGGCTGAGGTGCAGCGCCATCCGGCACGGGGTTGACACGCCGCGAAAGAGCGGCATCGAGCAAGTCCTGTGACCATTCGCCCTGGCGACCCAGGTTCCACACCTCGTCGCCCGTGACGCAACGAATCGCAGCGATCCCGGTCTCGCCTCCTTTACGGCGTTCGGCCATTGTCTGGACAAGCTCGATGGCGTGATAGGCGTGCTCTTCCAAGTCGCTGAAGCTGACAGCCAGCAACTCTTCCAACTCGACGCCTGCAGCATACTCCAGCGGCGGGCGGCGCCATGTCAGAGGGAGTGTCGATCCGCACATGAACGGGATCTTCATGCTTCGGACGCGATCGAACATCCTACGCGCGTCCTCCCACTCGTACGCGAAGTACTTGTCGTTGAAATAAGGGATGACGCTCCCGTCTTCTTCGAAGACCTGCGAGATCTCCTGCAAGTACCGGTATCTCGGATACCGATAATTGCCGCGCGCGGTGCGGGGGTATTTGCCATGCTCACCGATGACCGCCACGCCGTCGACCGCGAGCCGTTTCCCGCCACACCGGAGCGCTTCGGCAACCGTCGGATAGATCTTTGCGCCGAACTCCTCCGCCTGCTCGCGTGCCATGTCGTTGAAGGGGAATTGATCCACATACATCGACACGACGTCCACACGCGGGGAATAGCTCTTTCCGTTGAGACGGTAACCCTGGAGCAGCCGGCCCATGAAGACGTCGGCGTGAGAGTTCGGATAGTAAGCATTGATAATCGCCGCGACGCGGGGTCTTCTCGCCTGCCCCGGAATCAAAGCAGGCACGCCGATCAGCGGAAGAAAAGTTCGTCTCAACATTTCCTTCCCTATTTCCATGCTCCGGCGAGACGTTCGGCAAGCTCGCGCCGAGTCACCGGTCCATTCCGCTTTTTCTGAAGCGGAGGAAGCGGCTGCGGCAACTTGTCCTCGCGCCAGTCCCACCAATAGAACGGCAGATTCTCGTGGAACCAGTTGCGATGGTCCGTCGCCATCCAGCCTCGCTCGATCGACGTCATCACAGAAGCCTCCCACGCCGGACGTCCATTCGAGCCGGCGGGGAAGCCGAAGAACGCCACAAGCGCCTGAGCAGCTTCACCGCGTGTGACGGGCGCGTTCGGACTTGCATGGAGATCAACGTCATTCATTGGATACAAGCCGCGGATTGCGGCGAGCTGAACAACCGCGAAGGCTTCATCGGTCACGGGCAGATCATCGAACCAGACAAGGGGTATACCTGCTGCCACCAGTTCCTTCTGTACGTCGGCCGCATCGGGCATGCGGCCTTTCGCAAGCGCCAGACTTGCGACGACCGCGGCTGACTCGCCGATGTTCCACTCGACGGGATGCAGCCGAAACGCGCCGTTCGTCAGATGTGTCACACCAAGATTCTTGGCAGCGGCGAGCAGGTTCGACACACCCCTAGGCACGAGCGCGGCAAGCGGAATCTGAAACGGCTTCGGCATCATCATGCGCCCGCGTTCATTCGCACCACAAGGATGAATATCGACCATGTAAAAGCCGGTGCCGATGGAGTCGCTAAACCAGCGCGAGCGAGCACCGGACTGGTGTTCGGCAACGATGTCCTGTTCGAGAACGGTCCCCTGTGCTTTGAGGCGGCGCGACTCGCGAATATATGGATACTTCGACAGGCCATCTTCCGTACCCATGACGTCGGGGCGCAAAACCAGTTCCGGATAGCCCTTGCCTTGAAGGTCGTCTCGCGCGACGTCCGTCTGCAGCCAGTAGAGAAACGCGAAAGAGACGCGCTTGGCCTGTTGCAGCACGCGTGCGAAGTCCTGCGGAGCGCGGTCCAACAGCGATTCGCCGTGATAGTCCTGCCGGGGCCAGTTCATGAGCGCAAGATCCGGCGGCGCGGAAGATCCCGTGAAGTTTTTGTGGGCCAGGAGGCGGCGCCATGAAAAGAACGGGCGCGGCGACATATTATTCGGAACCGGCGGATCGTCGCCGAACATCGCGTACTGTACCGGTCCCTTCCAACCAAGATCAGGCGAATAGGTAAGCCGGAAGCTGAACGGCTGACTATCGCGGAAGCGTTCGTAGTCGAGCGGCTTGTCGATACGTGCCTGTGCGCCCGGACGATGCTCGATTGCGAATGTATATGTGAAGCTTTGCACGCACGCAGGATTCGGTTGTTCGCTCGCGTGAGGTTCTCCCGTATCGCGGCGGCTTTCGGACCCAACGACATAGGGCACTTTCGCCAGCGGCAGGAGATCGCCGAGTTCGGTCGCGTCGAGCACGAAACGCGGACGGAGGCGTATGAACTCGCGCTTGTCGAGGTGCCAAGTCAGTGCAGACTTGATAGCTCCGCCTTCAATGCCGAGGTCCACAATCTCAGTTCGCAAGAACACGCGGATGCGGGAACGATGAGGCTCGAACATTGCTTCGAGCACCTGCACGCCGACACGAGGTTCGAAGCACAGGGCAGATACGTAACAACTACCGGGATTGAAGTCAGCCAAATTCGAAACCGCTGGTGCGAGGGCGTAGCGGCGCCGGTAGTGATCACGGATGCGATTGCGGAATTCATAGTAGCTGCGAGTGCCGCCTGTGAATTCGATAAAGCGATTCTCGTCAAGAGCGGAAACACCACCTGCGGTTGCCTGTCCGCCGATCCAATCCGTCGGATCGGTAAGACAGACAGACAATCCGCGTGACGCGGCACGAATCGAGGCGGCAACGCCGCCCATGCCAGCACCGGCTACCAGCACGTCGCAGGTCGCTTCCGGTACCTCGGCCGGAACTTTGATCGTTTGCACCCACTGAGCAGGATCGCCGGTCGCGCGCACCGCCTGAACGTCTACGACATGGTATACACCGGTTTGAGCATCCAGATTGACGATGTTCAGGAGAGCCAGAGCTATGGTTGAAAACGTTGCGAACTTCAGCATGCGTTAGCGTCCCTCGAGAAATTGCATAGTCATCGGAAACATCGGCGTGGCAGTTCGTTGAATTATAACTTTTTGGCGCACGGAACCCGATTCTGTGAGATCGTTGCGGCAAGGTGCCGCGCTGGCGCTCGCGCTGTGCAGCCGAGCAGTTGCATGCTGTCACGCGACATCGGCTGCGCGAACGCCGATTTGCCGCGCGAGCAAAAATCGGTCGGACAATCGCACTCGCTGTTGAGCCAGACACCCGTTCGCCTGGGGACATTCCAGTCGAGCAGGTCGAGGATCAACCTCTGATTCATGCGAGGATTGTCAATGATCACGCAGCCCGTCCGGTCGGCCCCTGGTAGGCAGAGAACACAAACTCAATCTTCTGTAACGGCCTTTTTAGGCCTGAGGCAGCAAATGGATGTCCGGTTCTGTGAAGGCAGGAACCGCCGCCGAGAGGCATACGTGCAAGCCATGGGTTCAGGGATGTTTATTTTTGCGCGCTCCTCTGACAAAGACCTGGATGTCGACCATCCGGAACCTGGTCCTACTTTCCGGTTGGCGCGCAATCCGTCCGCAAAACCAGGTGCGGGACGACGGAAGAAGACTACAGGTTCGCGCCGAAAGCCAGCAGACGGCCATCGCAATCCTTCACTACAAACTCGCGGGAGTTCCATGGCATGTTGGCAAGTCCCCGAGTGAACTCTACCCCTACAGCCGCGTACTCGGAATAAAGTGCGTCGGCATCTTCGACGAACAGGTACGCGTCGAGCAGTTCCTCCTGGTATTTGTCCGGATTGGCTGTGGGCGGCAAGGCGCACCGGAAGTGAATCGACTGCTGGTTGCGCGCCACGATTGCATAAACCGGCGGGTCCTGCCACGTCCCCACACACTGGGAGCCGAGCTTGTCTCGGTAGTAGGCAAGCGTAGCTGGAATGTCAACGGTGAAGAACTGCGGTGCAATCTGGCGGACCATGTGCCAAGTCTACTGCGGATTCCCGCCGGCCGATCCACGAACCGGCAGGGCCGCTGTCTTGAACGCCGCACGGGGATGCGCGCTCACGGCACGGCGCGCCTTTGTCGTGCCCGGCGATGCCTGCTCATGGCGCCGAATAGCGTCACGCCTGCGAGTAGCATAATCGTCGTGGAAGGCTCAGGAACGCCCGTCTCGGGCGACGTGATCAGCACATCATCAAAAAACGCGTGGAAGCCGCCGTTGTTGGCGGCGGTAGTGAACATGCCGAGCGTCAGCGTGTGAACACCAGGAGTCAAACCGGCCAGGTTGAAATTCCGGGGTTGGAACCCCACCGTAAAGCTCGTTTGCGTTAGCAGGCTGCCGTCCACCAGCACCTCATAGGAAATGGTGCAACCGGAGCAAGGCGAACTTTGCGCCTGAAGGGTCAGCGTGTGGTCCACCGCAAGGGTGGTGGTGAAATCCTTCGAGGCGTGAACGAAGATGTTGAAGAACGTGCCTTCACCGCCTGGAAGGTTGAGAAAGGTGTGCATCGAGTTCGGCGCGGAGACGTTTGCGCTGTTAACGGTAACAGCGGTCGTACCATTACCAGGCACATAGTTTGTTGTCTTAGTCCAATCGGATACGTCTCCGTCATCGAAATTGTCCGATAGGATTACTGCGGCCGAAGCCGACGTCCAGGTGGCCACAAACAGGGCTAGAGTTCTCGCAATTTTCATTTTGTTCCTCCCTACGCGTGTGCATGCTTGATCTGGGGCATGAGCGCGTTCCTTGCACCATAGCCCGTCAGCAGTACTCATGTGCCTCAAAAGTTGTGAAAAGGCGTAAATTCCGGTGGTAAACTCTTCACATCGTGAGCCCAGAAGCGATCCCGAGAGACACTTGCGTCATCGTCGGCCAATTCACGCTGGATCTCGCCGCGCGACAGGTCTTCCTGGGATCTGAGCCGGTCGATTTGCAGTGGCGCCAGTTCGAAGCGCTGCGGCTGCTCGTGGAAGCGAACGGAGAACCCGTCGAGCGGGAGCGATTGTTAAAGGCGCTCTGGCCGGACGTCACGGTGGAGGAGGCGAGCCTCAACCAGTGCATCTCTCAATTACGCAAATCGCTGAATGATACGCCGGAGACCGGACTGATTCAGACCGTTCCGCGGCGTGGGTACAGGCTGGGAGTGCGGCCTCGCGCGCCTGGATCCACGGAAACGGTACCGGTACGCACCGAGCCGGTTCGTGGCCCGGGCCGCCGGCGGTGGCTGATCGTGGTTGGCGGTCTGGCTTCGGTTGCAGTGATCGCAGGCTGGATGGGGTTCCGCCTGTCACGGAAGGTCAAAGCGGAAGCGCTGGTGAACGAGGGGCTGGCGCTGGTTCGGCTCAATCAGTACCAGCAGGCGGCGGCGGGGAACGCGCTTCTGCGGAGGGCGCTGGAACTCTCGCCGAACATGGCGGTCGCGTACGCCGGACTGGCGGAAGGAACGGCCAGATCCTCGCAGGACCGCCCCGGTCAGGCAAAGGATCTCGCGTTGAAAGCTCTGGAGCTCGATCCCAATTGCGCCCAATGCTTGGCGATCGCGGGCTGGGTCCTGATGTCGAAGGAGTGGCAGTGGCAGCAAGCAATGGCGTATCTGTCTCGTGCGGCCAAACAGCTGCCGGGCGACGCCCGCGTCCACATGTGGCATGCTCAGATCCTCGCGGTGAACGGCAATCTCGACGAGGCGCAACGTGCCATCAATACCGCTGTGAACCTGAGCCCTACGGAAGCGCCTCCGCTGACAATGAAGGCGGGAATACTTTATCTCCGCCAAAATTACGGAGAGGCCGCGGTTACAGCCCGCAAAGCGCTCGCGCTTCAGCCGTCATTCACCTCCGCGCTTAACTGGCTCTACCGGAGCCTGGGCATGCAACGTCGCTTCGACGAGTCGCTCGCCGCTCTTTCGGCGCAGAGACGATCATTCACCGGAATGGCCCCGGAGACCGAGTATGCTCAAACCGCCGAATGGCAAAGGCTACTGAGAAGCGATGGAATCGAGCGTTGGGTGAAGCGGCAACTGGATATCGAGTCGAGTCAACCCGTGAAAAACATGATGCGGTACGAACACGCCACATGGCGCATCTGGGTGGGCGACCGCGAAGGCGCGCTGAATGAACTCGAGTCCCTCTCCGCCGTGCGGCCGTACGACTCAATGTACATGGCAGTGGATCCGACTTTTGCTCCCTTGAGAGACTACCCGCGCTTCCGCAAGATAGCGGCGAGCATGGGCCTCGCGCGGCAGCGGCAGCCGTAACCTGTCTCGCGGCTCACCACGGCCGCCGAAGCGTCACGACTGCCACCTGGGGCGGTTGGGGAACGAGAAAGCCTCTTCTGGCCAATATCTTGGAGTGGGAAATCCCAACTTCGCCGAAGTTGATTCCAGCCATGCGTTCTTGAACGACACTTGGCACGTTTTACAACTTCATACCCCGGCCGCACTATCGTTCAGAGGAGGTCAACCTCGGGATTCAGGTTTAGTTTTGATCCGGGGCGCTGGGAGCCTTGCCAGCAAATCGGGCCGTCAATGTTTTGACCAGTGAGACCGGCAGCACCGCGGATGCAAGAAGGACGGCTATCAGCTTCCAGTTTCGGAGATCGGAGAGCCCATAGCGGGGGGAAAGCCCGCAGGATTGGCGCAAAAGCGACGCGGCGGAAGAGATGTTGCCGCACTCATATGCCAGGAAGGAAAAATAGCGGGTCATGTTGGCGTTGGCGGCCCGCACGCAGGTCGGGCTGGTGTCGGAGCTGAACTTCGCCAGCAGTCTCATCCAATCCTGCCGAAGCACTCCCCAATCCCGCGACATCTGATGCTCGTGCCGGCGGTACGAACATAGATCTCGCTCGATGGCAATGCCGTTGAAGGATCGTAGGCGGGCAACGCGCAGGATGAGATCGAGGTCGTACATGCAGGCCAGCGATTCGTCAAAGCCGCCGATTTGTTCCACCGCCGAACGGCGAATGGCGATCGACGACGTGTTGCCAATCACGAAATCCTGCAAAAGCAGCTCAAAATTCACCGGGCCGCTCCATGCGCGTGCGGGCAACGGGAGCCGGGCGCCATCGGGACCAATGTAGTGCGACCAAGTGAAATTGAAATCGATCGAGGGTAGCGATTGAAACGATTCCCAATGCTGTTGAAGTTTATCCGCGGCCCAAAGATCGTCTTGATCGAGAAAGGCGAGCAGAGGGCCGCTCGCGAATTCCAGGAGTGCATTGCAAGCAGCCGGGGCTCCGCGATTCGGCTGGCGATGAATCCGCACACGAGGATCGGTCACCTGCAACGCCTGCACTGCGCCGTCGGTGGAACCATCATCGAGCACGATCAGCTCCCAATCCTCATACGTCTGGCCCAGAACACTTTCAATGGCGAGTCGCAAGTAGGAGCCGGCGTTGAAGACTGGAATGAGGACACTGAATTGGGGAGGCAAAGCGGTTTTGGGTAAGCGTTCAAACTCAAGACCGGGGATAGTTCACGGAATCGAGAGCCTGGAATAAACATCATGGCATGATAGGAAGAACTTCGTGAGGGATTCCACTCTGCTTCCGCGGCTTCTAAGGTACTATCTACCTGCCTTAGCGCTACTTACCATGGCGGTGGGATGTATTCATCGGTGGAGTGGCGCGCACCGTGCGGAGCTGCTTGGGGATTCCGACGAGTCGGCCCACTACGTAACTGGACTGATGGTCCATGATTATCTAGTCCGCGGGCTGGGGGAACCTCCCTTGGCCTTCGCCGAAAAGTTCCACCTGCACTACCCTAGAGTGGCGCTTGGACACTGGCCCCCAGGTTTTTACGCGCTGCAGGCGGCGTGGATGTTGATTTGCGGAACGGATCGAGCGGCGATCCTATGGCTGTGCGCTGTCATTGCCGCAGCATGGATCTTCATGTGCGAGCGAATGTTCGAAGAGAACTGCAGCCGACCGTTGGCTTGGGCCGGGGCTCTATTTGTTCTTGGAAGCCCGGAAGTGCTGTCATCCAGCCGTTTGGTGATGTCCGACATCCTTATGGCCGCCCTTACCCTGGCCTCGGTTTGGACGTTAGCCCGCTTGATCGACCAGCCGTGTGCCCGATGGTCGCTCGCTTTCGGCTTGTTGTCCGCGACAGCCATCCTTACAAAAGCGACCGGTGTATTACTGGCGCCGCTGCCATTGCTGGCTGTGCTGACATTCCGCCGGTGGGATTTGTTGCGGTCTCCCTGGCTTTGGCTGCCGGCAGGCATCGTATTGGTATTGTGCACTCCCTGGTACGCGCTCGTCCCCTATGCCCTACACGAGAAGATGGCGCCCTACGGCGACCCTGGAATGCGCATTTACAGAGTGACGCACACACTGAAATTCTGCGTGCAGCAGTTGGGGATACCCGGCGCGCTGCTGACTATCGTGGGGTGGTGGAGATTGGCGGTCAAGCTCCGCCGCGGTGAGCGAGTGCAGCCCTTGCTTGTGCTGGCTGCGTGGGTACTCCCAGCGGCGATCGCGTGCCGCCTGTTCATCGGAGCCTGGGAAGCGAAACATCTGATCACGGTGACTCCCTTTCTGGTTTTATCCGCATGTTGCGGTCTGTCCTGGATGCTGGACTCGATTGGTGCGCGCCGCTCGATTCTTGCCGCCATCACCGCCGTTTGGGCCCTGCTAACGGTAGGCCAGCACGTGGCCGCCGCTCCGCTCAAACCGCACCGTGGGCTGGACTTGGTGGCCGCCAGTTTGCTTCAGCGGCCCGAGCTTGTGGGCCGGCGTGTGGTGATTGTCTCCGATGCAGCTGGCGAGGGAGCGTTTGTATCCGAGATGGCCATGCGCGACAACCGACCGCGCCATGTGGTCGAGAGAGGGGCAAAGTTGCTTACCGACTACACCCGAATGGGCAGGAATATTCGGCCGCGGTTCCATTCATCAGAAGCGTTACAGCGCGATTTCGACGAAAAAGGCGGGGCGATTCTCATCCTGGATCCAATCACCAGGGAACTGCTCGGCTTGCGCATGGCCAAAGTGCTAGTCGCAGCCGCGCCAGGTCGATGGCGAGAACTCATGCAACAACCACGGCTCGACCTGAAGGCTCAGCCCGGCGCGGAGCCGATTCGGGTTTATCTACTGGAACCGAAGTCTTAGCCTGCTGCCCACGTCAGAATGCATAACGAAGTGCGAGTTGGACCTGCCGCGATGGCGTGGCTGTGGCCGTGATGCGGCCCGCCGAGGTGAGCGGGCGGCCCGTGGAATTGAACACGGCGAGGCCGGAGGGAAGTTGGAAGTTGGGATGGTTGGTGATGTTGAATCCTTCGATGCGCAGCGTCAGCCGCTGGCGCTCAGTTGTCCAGATCACCTTGTGCAATGCGACATCCAGACTTTGCAACGAGGGACCGCGCAGGATGTTGCGCCCGGCGTTACCGTAGTAGCCGGCCGCGGGGAGTGCAAATGCGGTGGCATCGTACCATGCTTGCGGATCGCCCAGGATCAAATCGGCGCCTGGGGTTCCGACGAAATCCGGCCGTTGCGCCAAGTCTGATCCAGCTCCGATGCGTGCGCGGTCGAATCCAGTACGGGGACTGAATGCGAAACCGCTCTGCATGCGGAGAAGGCCGTGCATTTCCCATCCATTCAGTACGTGGCGCAAAGCACCGGAGGCACGTGAGTGTGCCTGCCAACTTGCGTTAACCGTAAGCACGTGCCTCACATCGAAGTCCGCTGGCCCGTGATTGTCGCGATAGCTGTAGACAGGCATCAGGTCGGAGGCGATGAAGTCGTTGAAGACGGCGGCGGAGATCTCGTCTATGGCTTTTGCGAATGTGTAGTTGAGTTGAGCGCGGACGCCGGCCGCCAGGCGGCGCGAGGCGCTGGTTTGTAGCGAGTGGCTGAAGGAATTGAATTCAGTGAAGCGCATCCCGAGCCTGCTGATGGCGGGATTCAGAGGCGGAGCGTCGGCGGCATGAAAGACACGCCCCGACTGATCGAACCTGGGCACTGGTCTGTTGATATTTCCAACGACGCCGGGCAGCTTCACGCCGCGGCCGCCGGCGTAGGCCACGCTCAATACGGTGGATTGACCGACCTGCTGCTGCAGTGCGGCTTGCATTTGGACGACATAGGGCTGCGAGGGCGAATAGGTGAAGCCATCGATGGCGACCACATCTCCCAACCGCGATTCTGCGTAGGCGCGGAGGAGATCG
>DASRHX010000544.1:0-4451 GCA_035650295.1 Bryobacteraceae bacterium
GTTACTGAATAGTCAGCGTCGGCAATAACGCGTAAGCCAGACGGGCCGCACTCGCTACTTCATGCACGCCGGCTTCCACACAGTTCACGGCCAGCGTTTGTGGTCCGCCGGGAGCGTTTTGCAGCAAACCCTGCAGCCGCGGTTTCTCCCCAAACGCGCGAGGGGGTACGGGAATAGTCGCGGGATCGATGCCGTGCTTGGCGGCCAGCTGCCGCACTTCAGCAAGTGTCGCGTCGTAGCTATCCGGATCCCGGTTGATATTGGCTGCCATCACTCGCACGACCTTGTCCATGGGCACCTGGTAGCGGACGTCGTCCGGGAAAAGCGTCTCCCGGGCGCGCAATTGTGTGTCAGCCCAATTGATCTCCAGATTGATGGATGGAATGAGCGCAGGGTGGATTTGCGAAGCGACCGTCTTCCCGGTTTCGGCTTCGTACTCTTTCTGCCGCTGGGCGCCCTTGCTCCGGAAGAAGTAGGCGCAACCCGTGGAAGCAGCAGAATTGCCCCCGATCGAGAGGCCGCGCTCAAACTTGCCGATGTTTCGCGCAAAGTAGGCGTTGGCGACGCCCGAACTATTGTCCGGCGCGCCGAAATAGAAATAGGCGCCACCCGTCTTGGCCTTCACTCGCTCGACAAGCTCGCGGCTGGTGAATCCGGTGTAGATGCTTGGCATCCCGCCGACACCGACGTCCCAGTCGTAGTGAGACTTGAGTAAGGCCTGCGGATCGAACATCTGAAAGTTGTGATTCATGTGCAGGAACATGCGGCCGGCCACGGAGGGCTCAAGCGCGTCTTCCCACCAGTAGGTGTACTTGTCCCACATGAGAACGTCCATCGGGGAGCGTTCGAGAATCGAGGCCGCCAGCGTCATGCCGTCGGGCATCAGGGCGTCATCGTCGCCAAGATAGAAGATATAGCGCCCTTCGCACAAGGCCAGCGCCTGCTCCCAGTTCTCGTTCATCGGCAGCGTGTAGGGAGCGCGATTGTATTTGATCCGCGGAGACCGGTAGCTGCGCACGACGTTGGCCGTCTCCTCGCTCGAACAGTTGTCCTGAATGATCAGCTCGAAGCCGGGATAGTCCTGCTGCAATACGCTACGCATGGAATAGGCCAGCGTTTTGTGGCGCTCGCGCGTGGGAATCACGATGGAGAACATCGGTTGCGTCATGGCTTAGTCCTTCTTGGTTATGGAAATTGGGGTGGCCGGATCGCCGGCACACCAACGCCGCCACATTCCCCGGTATGCCGATTCCATGCGCCGGGCAAAACCGGCTTCGTCCATCAGCGAAGACGCGCTGAGGCGGTCACGCAACTGCCGGCGCAGGAGAGCAAGTTCGCTGCCTCGCTCGGGGCAGGAGGCTGCGACAGCGATATAGTCTTCGGCCGTTGAGGTGATCCAGGAATCAAGTCCCACGCGCGAAAGAATACTCGCGCCGACCCGCGAAACATGCGAAGGTCCGGTGAGCGTCACCACGGGAACCCCCATCCACAGAGCCTCGCAGGTTGTGGTCGTGCCGTGGTAGGGGAAACTGTCCAAGGCGACATCGATGTGGGCGTAGGCCGACAAATGGCCTTCCAGGGATTCAATGGCACCGGACATGACGATGCGTTCTTCGGCGATTCCCCTGTGCTTGAACGCGTCGATGACACGCCCCCGCGCCGGGGCCTCGGCCAGCGCTTTGTTCTTCAGCGCCAGACGCGAGGTGGGTACGCGCCGCAAGATTTCGGACCACATTCCAATCACCGACGGGCTCATCTTGGCCATGTTGTTGAATGAGCCGTATGTAATGGCGCCGAGCGAGGCCATGGGGGGCGGGGCAGGAGGCGGACTTTGCGGCGCCGGACGGAAACAGAGGAAGCCGTCTTCGAGACGCACCAGGCGCTCGGTGTGCCACCGATCGGTCTTGCCTTCCGGATCGCTCGCCGGATCGGTGACGCGGTAGTCCATGGCGGTGAGTCCGGTCGTGTCCGGATAGCCCAGCCAGGTCACTTGCAGCGGGGCGGGGCGGCGGGAAAAGACTCGCAAATGATTTCCCGCCGTGTGACCTCCCAGGTCAACCAGAATGTCGATGGCGTCAGCGCGAATGAGTTGTTCCAGGCGGTCATCGTTGTAGCCGCGGATGTCCCTCCAGCGGCGCCCGGCAAGGTTGGCGAAACGTTCCGTCAGCGAATCCGCTCGAGGCACGTCCGCGTAGCAGTAGTATTCCAGAGACTCCGCGCCATGCCGCTCCAGCAGCGGCTCAAGGAAGTAGGCCACCGAATGGCGCCGGAAGTCCGAACTTACATAGCCGATACGAAGTTTGCGCTCAGGATCGCGTGATCTTTCTCGCCATCTGTCAGGCGGCGCCGCGGCCGCGAAGCGGCGCTCGTACTCCCGATGAAGATCGAAGATTTCATCGGGCTTAATGTCGTCCAGGTAGTGCAGATTCAGAAGGAGATTCGAGTAGGCGTGGTGATTACGCGGGTCGATCTCGATCGTCTTGCGATAGCAGTCGATCGCTTCTGAAACCGCGCCTTGATCGCCCAACGAGCAGCCCAGGTTATTCCAGATGTGAGGATTCTCCGGACGCATCGCCGCGGCTTTGCGAAGACAGGCGATGGCCTGCTCCGGGCGGCCACGGTCACGGTAGTTGTTGGAGAGATTGATGAGCGGATCCGGGTAGTCGGCGCGGGCGGCAAGCGCGCGTTCGAAGTACGGTACAGCATCCGCCAGGCGGCCCATGTCTTGCAACGTGACACCTGAGTTGTTCAAGGCCTCGGCGAAATCGGGCCAGGCTTGCAACGCCTTCCGATACCAGCCAAGAGCTTCGGTGTGACGTGCCTGACGGCGATAACAATTACCGATGTTGTTGTAGATGGTAAATGCCGCCGGGTTCAAGGTCAGCGCCTTCTCGTAACAGCCAAGCGCCTCCTCGTACCGGCCAATCTCCTGATAGGAGTTGCCCATGTTGTTCCAGGAATTCTCCGTGTCGCCGTATCGTTCAAGCAGGCTGCGATAAGCGGCAATCGCCTCCTCATGACGACCCTCGGCGGCGAGCAGATTGGCCAGATTGCCGCGGGCTTGTAGCATGCCGGGGTTCAATTCGAGCGCCTTCTCGTAGCAGGAACGGGCTTGGGTAAGCTCGCCGAGCGCTTGGAGCGCGGCGCCGCGATTGCTCATTGCGTCGGCATACTCGGGGCGGATGCTGAGCGATTTCTCATAGCATTCCAACGCTTTCCGCCATCGGCCCATCTGTTGCTCTGCGTTGCCGAGGTTGTTCCACGCTTCGGGCTGGTCCGGTTGCAACTGCAATACGTGCTCGAAGCAGGCGCGAGCCTCTTCAAACCTGTACTGCGATCCGGCGATGTTGCCGAGGTGGTAATGTCCCGCGGCGTCGTTTGGGTTGAGGGCGAGGTAGGCCCGCAGATGACGTTCGGCATCGCTGAACTTCGCCTGGCCTTGGTGAGTGAGCGCGAGGTTGAAATGAGCGAGCGGGTGATCCGGCTTGAGCTTGAGCGCCCGTTCCAGCGCTCCTTCTGCTTCTGGCAGTCGCCCCAGGTGCAGGTAGTAACGTCCGAGGTTGCTGTGATAGTCGGCCACGCGCGCGTTTGCGCGCACCGCTTTCTCTCCCAACTCGGCGGCTCTCTGCGCTTGTCCTAATTGAAACAAGGCCACGGCGAGAAGGTGAAGCGCATCTGCATTTCCTGGGTCGCGCTTCAGTACGGAGCGATAGATCTCAGCCGCTTCGGCGTGCTTCCCCTGCCGGAGTAGTTCCGCCCCACGGTGAATCGATTTCTGTGCCGATGCCACGCTCTAGCTTTTCTCTCCCTGGGAAATGTTCGACCGCCTACGGCGGCCAGAGCAGAGAATACGGAAAAATCGCTGGGGATAGTCCGAAAACTAAACCCAGCGTCAGCGAGTGGCGATCGGGCATTTACGGACGCATATTTAGCGTTGCAGCAGGCTGAGCACGGCCTGCGGAGCGGAGTTAGCTTGGGCCAGGGCGGCGATACCAGCCTGCTGCAGCACCTGGGCCTTGGACAAGTTGGCGGCTTCGGCGGCCAGGTCAGCGTCGCGAATGCGCGATTCGCTGGCGGCGAGGTTGATGATCTGAGTCTGTGCCAGGCTAATGGCGAAGTTGAACTGGTTCTGACCGCGTCCGACAACGGCTTGCACGCTGCCCAATTGGGAAACGGCGGTGGAGAGTGCGCCAACTGCGGCCTCGGCTGTCGCCTGTGTGGAAATCTCGATGTTCGCCCCACCATTGAGCGTGCTGGAGCTGATAATCGCGCCCTGTGAGCCCGTGGTACCTGAGAACAGACCGGTATCACCGGCGTTGTCGCCGACCGAAACGCGAAATTCCTTCAGCGGACTGAGGAAGATAACGCGTTCCACTCCCCCAGCATCGTCGTCGCGCTGCTTTACGGCAACGATCGAGCGTAGATCTTCGCTTCCGCTGGCCTGGATCTGA
>DASRHX010000545.1:0-2897 GCA_035650295.1 Bryobacteraceae bacterium
AATCGCCTGGACGGCGACATGACCTTTGAGTTTGGTGCCGGTTCGCCACTACAAATCAGTGGGGCGGCAGCCGCGATCGGCGCGACCGCAATTCGCGTCGGCGGTGGAGCCGCAAGTGTTTTCGGGATGCCGCCGTCTGCCGATACAAACGAGACGTATCTCACGGTGTATTATCCGGGCACGACGGACGGGGCAGCAGCGTCGCCAATTGATCTTCGGCCCGGCGCCAGTTTCACGGGCGTGGATCTGACTGTTGTGGACAGCCGCGCAGTGCGAATTCGCGGCCGAGTGATCAGCAGCCGACAATCGGATGGCGGCTCCGTCGCATTGATTCCACGCGGCACAATGACGGCAGGTGGTGCGACTCAACGGACGGCGTCGGTGTCGGATCAAGGCACATTCGAATTCCGTGGTGTAGCACCAGGCTCGTACGATCTCGTCGCAACGTCCGGCCGCCAGTTCATCACCTTTTCCACCAGGCAATCGCCAGGGGCCGACGGTCAAACGATCACGCGGAATGCGTTCATATTAACAACTCCCCCGGGCGGCCCCGGTGAACTTGCACGGCCACAGCCCAATAGCAATGAGCCGAGACTGTTTGGCAGGGTGAGTGTCGACGTGGGCGATGCGGATGTGGAAAACGTCACGATTCAACTTCAACCAGGTGTATCGGTCCAGGGCAGAATCGCGATCGATGGGCCGGGTTCGGCCACAAATGACTCGACCACGAACATGCGCGTGTTTCTGCGGCCGGATCCAATGATTCCTCAGCTTTTGCCGCAGCCCGCTTCGGTCAATGCGAACGGCACGTTTACGATCACCGATGTCCCTCCGGGCGACTATCGATTAAGCGTGACGGGCATGCCCCGAGGTGGGTATGTGAAGAGCGCGGCGCTGGGCGGAAGCGATGCCTCGAATCTCGTGCTTCACATCGAAGGCGAGCCAAGAGGCGGTCTCGATGTCCTGGTAGGAACGAATCCGGGAAGTCTCGATGCAACAGTGCAGAATGACCGTCAGGAAGCCGTACCGGGCGTGACGGTCGTGCTCGTGCCCTCCGACACCCAACAGTTGCGTTCGGAACTGTACCGTTTGGCCACCTCAGACGCTTCGGGCCGTATTCATCTCGACTCGGTTGTCCCCGGAGATTACAAACTGTTCGCGTGGGAAAACGTCGAGACTGGCGCCTGGCAGGATCCGGAATTCCTGCGCATTTACGAAGCACGCGGCAAGCCAGTACGAATCACTGAAGGCGGTCGCCAGCTCGCGGATGTTGTCGTGATCCCGTACCGCTAAAACTGATTACCGAAGATCCCTGATGATCTCACGTCCTGCATTGGCGCCGGACGCTCCGGTCACTCCGCCGCCAGGATGCGTGCCCGCGCCGCACAGATAAAGGCCTTTGATAGGTGTGCGGTACTGTGCCCATCCAAGCAAAGGACGGAAGGTGAACAGTTGATCGAGCGACGGTTCGCCGTGCAGGATGTGCCCGCCTCCCAAACCGTATTTCTGCTCGAGATCCGCCGGCGTGATCACCTGACGCGCGAGAATCGCGCTGCTGAGGTTTGGAACGTATTCCGATAACGCTTTGATCACTGCATCTCCGAACTCGTCGCGTCGGCTGTCCCAATCTCCCGATTTCAATTTGTATGGCGCGTACTGCACGTGTATCGACATGACGTGCCCGCCTTTTGGAGCAAGCGAGGGATCCGTCATTGTCGGGATGGTGATGTCCATGTAAGGGCGAGGTGAAAACTCGCCGTACTTCGCCGCGTCGAAAGCGCGCTCGATGTGATCAATATCCGGTGCAATGTGAATGCGGCCGGACAGCTGCGCCGGGTCCTGCGAGCTGGTAAACCGCGGCAGTTCGGACAACGCAAGATTCACTTTTGCGGCGGAGCCCTGCGACTTGTAATGGCTGATCTTCAGCCGAAAATCCGGATCGACGTCGGCTGGATCGAGCAGCTTCAGGAGGGTCGTCTTGGGATCGGCATTCGATGCAACGGCATCGGCGACGATCTCTTCGCCGTTTCGCAGGATCACTCCCACAGCCGTTCCGTTCTTGATTCGCACGCTCGCAACATCCGAACCCGTCCGAATTTGCGCGCCGGCCGACGTGGCCGCTTTGGCGATCGCTTGTGTCAGCGCTCCGATGCCACCCTTCGGGAACGAACCTGAAGGGATCGCGTGGCCATCAAATGCAGATTGAAGAACGAGCGCTGCGCTTGTCCCCGCCGACCAAGGTCCGGCGAATGCTCCGAACACACCCCGGGCCGCAATAATTGCGCGAAGCAGCTCCGTTTCGAACCACTCGGCGGCCAGATCTGCCACGGCCATCGGTCCCCAGCGCAGCAGGCGGAACGCGTCTTTCTTCGAAAGGCCTCGGAACTTCAGACCGACTTTACCGAGATTCCAGAGATCGCCCTTCGTCGGTTCACTCAACGACGGCGGAGTTAGCGACAAAAGCGGAGCCAGAACTTTGCCGATCGCGGCGAAGCTGGCTAAAAACGCCGGATAGTTTTTGCCGTCGTGCGCAGATATGTTGGAAAGCTCGCGCGCCGTGCGATCGGCATCCTTGTACAGGCAAATCGACTTGCTATCGAGCGACGGCGCAAATACGCGTACGTCCGGCACCATCATGGAAAGGCCATGTTTTTCGAGTTGCAGATCTTCGGCGAGACCCGGAAGCAACGGGCCCGCCCAATGTGCAAGCGTGGGGCACTGAAATCCGGGATGGATTTCTTCGGTGACCGCGCAGCCACCCACGTTTTCGCGACGTTCCAGAACCAGCGGACTGTGTCCCGCTTTCGCAAGATAGTACGCAGTCACCAATCCGTTGTGTCCTGCGCCGATGATGATGATTCGCTTCTTCGACGGCATCAGATCCTTCCTCGCTTCCA
>DASRHX010000546.1:0-3383 GCA_035650295.1 Bryobacteraceae bacterium
TATGCGGAGGGGCCGGAACCTTGTTTAAATGCGACAGGCTTTCAGTGATGATACGGGTCGACTGCATGGTCGATTGACTTAACTTCGCGTACTCGATGACTGCGCGTTGCACGCGCGCGCTCTCACTGAGCAGTTCTTCGCGCCGCCGCTGTAGCACGACGATAAGGTCATCGATCTCCCGCAGGGAGCTCTCGGCCACCTGCTGCAGCATTGAGCCGTCATCGCCTCCGAGGTGATTATCCGCCGGCCGCTGCTGCCTCACTGAGCCGACATGGCCTCCGAGGTGATTATTAGTCAGCCGCTGCTGCCTCACTGAGCCGACATGGCTTGGGAGATCGTTATCGGGGCGCCCCCGCCGCGGGGCAAATTCGCTACGGACTACATCGCGGATGTTCCGTTCCATTGTTATTTCCGCCGATTTGCCGAGTTCGGCACGTTCCCGATTCGTGAAGAAACTCATGTTTGATCTCCCCCCGTTTTAGCCGCTCTGCATCACGGTTGGCCTAGTACTGCAGGAGCATGAGCAAACGTATGATGCTTGTAGCCGCAATCACCATGCGTGCTCGCCTCCAACGAAAGCGGGTCATTAGGTGCCGTGTAAGGCGTCAGGCAGTTGCGACGCGAGTTATCCACAGATACCGTGCCGGGGCCCAACCCTACTCTGCCACCTTTCGCTGCTCACACCACAGCGGCCGGTGGCACGGCCGGGCCTTAGACCTGCAGTGACACGGCAGCGCGCGGCTTAGCGCGAGACGCCGAAGCGACCGTCGAAGCCGCCGGAGGGCACGGTCGGCGCCGCGCCGTTGAGGAAGTCCGTGACGGCGGTCGGCTTGCTTTGCTGCGGATCGGCATCGACCTCCTGCCTCGACGGCTGCACAGCTTGCGGCTTGGTTGGAGCAGCACTTGCAGTCTTCGTTTCCGCCGGCTGCCGCGGCGCGGTCTTCGGCTTGCTCGCGGCTGCCGCCTCCGTAGCCTTGGCGGGGGCCGCCTTTGACTTCGGCGCTGCCTCCGAAGCAACTTGGCTCCCGTCGTCCTTCGATCCAAACAGATTGCTGAAGAAACCACCGATCCCGCCCGAGCCAGAAGGCGCCGCGGACGCCACCTGTACCGACGACCGCGGTCCTGAAACCGGCTTCGATTCGGTCGAAGCAAAGCTGAACGTGTTTGCGGTCGAGGCCTCCGCTGGCGCACTGACGTGATTGGGTATCGTGCCCGCCGCGGTGCGAATGGTTACGCCGGGACCCCCATTGAGCTTCATTGCGGTCAGGAAGGTCGGGTTCATGCCGCCGTCGACGCCAGTTTTGACCGGCACGGCCGGCGTGCCACGATTGACTAGCTCCGCGATCTTTACATCGTCAAGGCGCTGCTTGTTTTGCACGGCGGTGGCGATGTCGCCGGGCACCTTGTAGGCCGGGCAGCGTTCGGCCGCGTTGAACTTGCCCGAGGTTTCCGCGCCGAATACGTAGCGCTTCTCGCAGACATTCACCTTCGGCTCGAGCCGAGTGACCTCGAAATGGTCAGATCCCTGCTTGAGCATTTTCCAGAAGGCGATGTGGGGCGAGTTGCGGTGCTTGGCCAAGTTGAGCGGCGTCATTCGGAACGGATAGGCCTGGATCTGGAACGACTTCTGGCCGCCGAGGAAGGATTCGCGGGCGAGCGCGTAAATCTCGGCGATCTGTTCATCCGTCATGGCGTAGCAACCGGCCGATAAGCAGTCGCCGTGGACCATGAGGAACGCGCCGGTGTACCCGTTCGCCCGATCATAGGCGTTCGGAAAACCTATATTGAACGCCAGATAGTAGCTGGAGTTCGGATTCATCTGGCCCGGGGTGATGGTGTAGAAACCCTCTGGCGCCTGGCGGTCGCCTGTTTTGATCTTAGGGCCCAACTCGCCCGACCAGCGGCAGATTGGATAAGTTCGAAGCAACGCGAAGCGTCCGGTCTTGTCCTCTTTCCAGACTTCGAACTCCGACTCCTGCTTGAAGATGCGCACGAGTATCGGCGATTCCTTCTCCATGTTCTTGGATTCGATCTCTGCGAGCATCTTGCCGGAGAGCGGCTGCATATGACGGCCGTTCACCTCCCGCATCCCATCGGGATTGCAACCGGCAAGAAAAACGGCAGCCACAACCGCAGCGAACGCCAACGGCGAGCGCACCAAAGGCCGACGGCTCAACTGAAAGCCCCCCGACTGCTAAGTCTTCCCCAAGCCTGCGCTTCCCAAAGCCCCACAGTAACCGGTGCGGAAGGCAGCAATTGAGCTGCTAAGCCAAGACTTGGGTAGGATCAGGGCAGAGTGCATAAAATCCACATTTGGAATTCCTATGAAAAACAAGCCTTTGCTGCCGGATTCTGGGCAAAAAAGCGGCGCGCCGAAAATATCCGCCCAGGCCTTAGGTCGACGTGGGGTGGCCTAGATTCGATTATTGATATCCGATCGTTTCATCCGTCGTAGGTTCAAGCTCGCGAAAGACAGACGTTCTTGCCAAGCGCGCGGCGTGTTCACGAGGGGTGGGCAAGCCTCGTGAGGCCGAGCCGCGGCGATATCTGTTCCGATCAATTCTCGCCCGAGCGACGCAGCAGATGAATTGATTGGCTGGCGGTTGACGGCCAATTACCAATGTGCCCGGTACAGCGCTTCGACAGTCGCAATTCCTGAGATCATCGCACCGGCAGTCGCAATCGCCGCCGACATGCCATTCGGCAATTCCAGATTAATGATCGAGGCGACGAAGATCGCGGCAACGGGGAGCGCGATAACAAAATACCGTCCCTGGACACCCCGGACGTGGTCAATATCAAGAGGCGTATAGGTAAGAAAAAAGATCAGATGGACAACCCCAACATAGCCCAGCACGGTAAGGCCGGAAATAACCATCACCCGCGCGCGAGTGGCTCCGTTGAGCTGCAGCTTCTGCAAAGGCACGAGCAATAGGAGGATCGTGAGTACAAGATAGATCCAGGTTGGAAGCACAATATCCTGCCAACCCAGGATACCAATGAGCTCCCGCCACAGCCGGTCGCCCCAGTCGCTGAGAGCTCTCCATACGGCCATTGGGAAATGACCCGGATGCTCCCACATGTAATGGAGCTTCCAAATTGGATCGAAATGCTCGGGCGGATGAGACTCTTCCAATTGCAGACGCCAAGCCGCTATCTCGGCAGATACTGCGAGCACCCACATTGGTGACAGAATAAGGCTTGGTAGCACTACGATCGCAACACGGCTCCAACGCCGCCGCAGCTCCTTGAGCGGATAGACCATGAGCTCTAATAACACGAACACGATTTGCGGTTGCTTGCTCAGGGCGCAGAGAGTCATCCACAACGAGCGCTGCCACACCGGCGCAGCAGCAGATTTGTACACGGCGCTCAGGCAAAGC
>DASRHX010000547.1:0-2782 GCA_035650295.1 Bryobacteraceae bacterium
GGTTCGGCACGCCGGTGAGCGTCACAGACGACAATCAGGCGATCGCGCGATTGGACCACATGGTAGGACAACGCCATCGCTTCTCGGCGAGGTACTTCTTCCTGCGGTTCGTGAATCCGGCGGTGATCCTGCCGACCAACATACTTTACGCGCTGGATGGAACGGAAGGGAACGAACACGCCGTCTCGGCGAACCACACGTTCACGATTTCGTCGAATTGGGTGAATAGTTTCAACTTCTCCTACAACACGTCGGAGCCCGCGCGGCGGACGGCCTCGGAGCCGGTGCTGACGCTGGAGTCGCTCGGTTCGCGGGTGAAGAACTCGCCGCAGGCCAACCATCTCAACGTTGCGCCGTCGGGATGGTCCGCCATCGGACTGGGGAACGTTGGATTGTCGGTAACGCGCTCGCTGCACGTTTCCAACAGCACAAGCTACGCGACGGGCCGGCACAACATGCGTTTTGGCGGGGAGTTCCGCCGCTATCGAACGGGCTTCGCATCCTACTTTTTGACCGGAGGACAGGCGAACTTCACCGGGCAACTATTCAGTAACCCTGGCCTGCAGAATGCCGGGAACGCCTATGCGGAGTTCCTGATGGGCCAAGTGGCGAGTTGGCGGCAATTGTCCACTTCGCGGTTGGCGGCGATCAACCCGATTTACTCCTTGTATATTCAGGACGATGTGCGCCTTACATCGAAACTGACGCTCAACGTTGGATTGCGGTACGACCCGAAGCTGGGCCTAAGGGAAGGCAACGACCAGCATACGACGTTTATCGCGGGGCGGCAGTCGGCAAGTTTTCCGCGCGCGCCGCTGGGCCTGCTTTTTACCGGGGATGAGGGCGTCGGGGGGAAGGCGATTCCAAACGATTGGAATAATCTGGCTCCGCGGGTTGGCTTCGCATGGAACCTGCTGCCGAAGACGGTACTGCGCGGTGCTTACGGGCTGTTCTTTGACGAGTATATGGGATTGTTCTACAACCGGACGATCCAGGGCCAGCCTTGGGTTGCGGACGCGACGCTGGTAGGCCCGCTGCCGCTGTCGGATCCGTACCGCGGGGGCGCGCTGGTGGAACCGGACAACTACACGCCGGACCGAAACGGCAACTTCCTCGATTTTGCGACCTACGCCGTGCCGACGCGGGACATGCGAGCGGGGTATATGCAGAACTGGAATCTGGTGCTGGAACGTGAGTTGCCGGCGAGCATTTTGTTCCGCGTCGCCTATGTGGGCTCGAAGGGAACGCATCTGTTGATGGCGACGGATGTCAATGCGGGCATATACCGGGCGGGAGCGACGGCAGCGAACCTGAACTCTCGGCGGCAGTATGCGCGCATTGGTCCGCTGCAATTGGGACAGTCGAACGGAAATTCAACCTACAACTCGATGCAAGTGACGGTCCAGCGAAGGCTGTCCAGTGGCGTAAGCGTGCTCGCCAACTACACCTGGAGCAAGGCCATCGACTACGCTTCGTTTGGTTCAATCGAAGGCAATCAGACGGGACCGGACCCGGTGAACGTCCGCAACAACCGGGGACCCGCCGATTTTGACCTGACGCACCGCACGGTGATTTCGGGCATTTGGGAACTGCCGCAGCTGGAGAAATGGAATCCGGTGGCGAGGCGGGTGCTTGGTGGATGGCAACAGAACGTGATTTTGAGCGCCCAGACAGGCCCGCCGATCACCATTCGGAGCGGGGTTGACAACGACGTTAATGGAGTTTCTGGAGACTTCGCGGATTACCGGGGCGGAGAGTGGGAGTTAGGCTCGAGGTCGAAGGAGCAGCAGATCCAGCGCTGGTTCGACACTACGCAGTTCGCTTCGAACGCGGCGGGGACGATCGGCTCCGCGCGGCGGGGGCAGATACGTGCTCCGGGCGATTGGAATTTGGACTACTCGATCTTCAAGAACTTCACCGTAATGGAGTCACAGAAGCTGCAATTCCGCGCGGAGCTGTTCAACGCGTTCAATCATCCCAATCTCGGCCAGCCAACCGATACGGTGAACAGCCCGACATTCGGGGTAATTACATCCGCGTCGGCCCCTCGCATTGTGCAATTGGCGCTCAAATATATCTTTTGAAATCGGAGAAGTCATGACGACACGACGACAAATCATGGCAATGGCGGCCGCGGCTGGTTCGGCCGCCGCGCAATCAGCCGGGAAGAAGATCCGCCTGGCGGTAGTGGGGGGCGGGTTCGGAACGTCCTTCTATTTCCATGAGCATCCACAATGCGTGGTGACGGCGGTCACGGACCTCTATGCGGAGCGGCGGCAGCGATTGCGCGATACCTACCATTGCGACAACGTTTACGAATCCCTGGAAGAGATGCTGAAGCGGCGAAAGGATTTGGATGCCGTTGCGATCTTCTCGGATGTCCCGTCGCATGTGAAGCACGCGAAGATGTGCATGGAGCAGGGACTGCACGTAATCTCGGCGGTGCCTGCCTGCATCAACCTCGAAGAAGCGGAGGAACTGCGCGCGGCGAAGGAGAAGACTGGACTTCGCTACATGATGGCGGAGACCAGCTACTACCGTCAGTCCTGCATTCACGCGCGCGAGCTTTTTCAGAAAGGCGAGTTCGGCCAGATCCTGTATAACGAGGTCGAGTACTATCACGACTTTAATTTTGAGGAGCGTCTGACGAAGCGGCCGTCACTCTATTTCAACCCGGACGGATCGAACAGTTGGCGTCAGGCTTGGCCGCCGATGCACTATCCGACGCATTCGATTGGCCTCGCGGTGGCGGTGACGAAGGAGCGTGTGACATCGGTCTCGT
>DASRHX010000548.1:0-13024 GCA_035650295.1 Bryobacteraceae bacterium
CGAAGCCGGAGGGTACATTCTTGTAGTCCCGCAAATTGAACGTCACTAACGCGTCCGCTTGACCGTTTACTGCCGTTTCCAGAACCATTTCATCACACGGGTCACGCAGGGATGGCCGCCAACGGAAATGCGCTTCTACGGGTTCTGCGAGCGAAATAATTCCATTGATGAACGCCTCCACTTCATGGAGCGTAAGCCCGGTCGCCAATCGATGCTCCGGGCGATGGCAAACATCTTCGTACTCAAGCGCCAGAGCCACGCTGATCAACAGCGTGAGGCGCCCTTCAGTGGCGTAACGCAGCAGGGCGGCCGATGCACCTGTGGGACTTCGCATTGAGGCGATCACCACGTCGGTGTCCAACACGAACCTCATTCAATTAATGATGTCATATCGCAGGTGATGTGACAAATGGTCTTAAAGAACTACCTCTTCCCACCCGCCAACCGCGCCTCCAGCCAAATCGCCAGCGTTAGCAGGAAGACCAGCACTGTCCCGGCCATGGGAAGCGCCATCACGACCCACACACCCCAGAAGTGCGATCCGACCGCGACGGTGACGGGAGCAAGCAGGCTGCCGGCGACGGCGAGCGAAAAGATGCCGTTGAAGAAGCCGGGATGGTAGCCAGGAAAGCGATGACCGATCTTCTCGACCACCAGCGGGTAGATGAGCGCCGAGCCCGCGCCCAGCATGAGTACGCCTACCCAGGCGCCACTGCTGTTGTCGGTACCCATAAGGAGCAGGCAGCCGAGCATCGCGGCGGCTGCACTCGAGACAAGCAGCTTGCCGTGTCCGAAATTCTTCAGCAGCGCCTGTGCGCCGACACGTCCGACCAGCAGCGCACCCCAGAAGACGGCCAACATTTGCAACGCATCGTCCGGCGCTACGCCGGCGCGGTGCACGGCGAAGACGGTCAGCCAGCCAGCCACAGTCCACTCGTTGCCGAACTGAAAAAAGAGCAGAAGGCTGAACAGGACGGCCGCTGGGCTGCGGATGTCGCGCCACATCTCGCCCGGCGACGCGTCACGGTGCGCGACCGGGGTCCCGAATTCGCGGCGGGCGAAGACGCCAGCGGCGAACCCCGGCAGCAAAGCCGCGAGAATGAGACTGCTGCGGCCGGTGTAGACATAAAAGGTGCTGGACAGGAAAAGCGCCATGAGAAGGCTGCCAAGACCGAACGCGATACCTGCCAGATTAACGGTCGAGGCGGCGTCACGTTCCCAAGTGAGGGTCAAACTTTGGAAGGCCGACCGGTTCAACATCCCGGCCGCCAGCCCGACGGTGAACATCCCCGCGGCCCGCCAGGGCCAGTCGAAAGGTGGGCTCACGGCTGCCAGGTACAAAAATGATGCCGAGGCGAGGCCGCAACCACTCACGACGACAAATTGCACATCCTTCCTTTGCAATAGGATGCCCGAGATTTTTACGGAGAAGACGAGTCCCACGCCGAGCGCCAAAAAGTAGCCCCCGATAGTGAGGAAGTCCTCGCTGATGTGGTGCCCCCATGTCGGCAAGATAGCGCCGGGAAAGCACATCAGCATCCCAGAGAGGAAAAACACGCTCAACGCGGTGCGCGCGCTAGCCGCCCGATAGGCGAACGAGGGACCTGCTGACACCGCAGGCGTCGTCGGCTCACTCCTGGACACCACAGCATTCTAACCCACCCCGCCAATTGTTCGCCCCCAAACCATTCCATGACCTACCACTTCCTGAAATCCGGATCGGTACTTCTCCCAATTTCTGTATACGGGCGAATACCTGTCATTGAAAATACACAACTTTCACGTGGTGACATTTTGGACTGTGGCGTGCATTACATACGACGGGTCTTTAGAGGTTTTCTCCTTTGGTGATGGTTGCCTCCTTTTCCTAGCGCGGCGGCAGTACGCGCTCGATTGAGATCGGCCATACCCGCCCCGGTGGCGTTTGCCCCGGGGCATTTCTTTTGAGGCTAATCCGCACGGCCTCCTCGCCCCCAACTCTCGCTTACACTGGTAGTTCTCGATGAATGCCCGCCTTTATGGCCGCTGGATGGAGAGGTGGGAGACCGGCCTCGCCAACCGCGACTCGAACCGTGTTGAGCGTCCCTTTGACTGGGGGCTGGATTGGCTCGACATTCCCTCCACGAATGGGCATGGCAATCCTTTGGAGGCATTCACAACCTGGTCCGCCGCGCAAGTTGCTCGTTCCCACGACTTCTTCTCTCACGAAGCGCCAAGAGACGCCCGATTAAACGGCTCGGCACTCACGTTCACCAGCAGCGTTCACTCGCAACATCCGGAGAACAACACCGTCCACGCCGAGTACTTCCCCGCAGCCTGTGCCCAGGGGCGCGCGGTGCTGGTGATCCCGCAATGGAACTCCGAGTTCGGATCGCACATTGGCCTGTGCCGGCTGCTGAACCGGTTCGGGCTCTCGGCGCTCCGGCTTAGTCCCGCCTACCATCACCGCCGCATGCCGCCAGAGCTGACGCGTGCCGATTACCATGTCTCGGCCAACCTCGGACGCACCGTCCATGCGACACGCCAGTCTGTGATCGACTCGCGGTCCTGCCTCGACTGGTTGGCCGCGCGGGGCTACATGCGGCTAGGTATTCTGGGGACCAGTCTCGGCTCCTGCATCGCGCTGCTGGCCGCGGCCCAAGAGACGCGCCTGCGGGCCGCCGCGTTTAATCATGTGTCGATGAACGTCGGCGACGTAGTGTGGACTGGCATGTCGTGCCGTCACATTCGCTCGACACTTGACGGGCGAGTGACGCTGGACGAGCTGAACCGGTGTTGGTCGGTGATTTCACCTTCGGCTTACCTAGACTTACTCGCTCGGCGGAGTAACCACAACTTACTCGTCTGGGCGCCCTACGATACTACCTTCCGTCCCGAGTTCTCGCGTCAGGTGCTCGACAACTTCCGGCGTCTGGGAATTCCGCATGAAACAGTGACGCTGCCCTGCGGGCACTATACGACGGGTAAGTTCCCCTTCAACTGGATGGACGGACTGGCTCTGGCGCGATTTCTGCGAAAGAGCCTGTGAAGCATGTCCCCTTCCCTTTCGCGTCAATAGGCGCACAATAGGAGCCGGAGGACGCCGCCATGCGCAGGTTGCTCCTGTTGGGCTGGTTCTGGATCCAAACGGCCTTTCCCGCCGCCGTCGTGCGCGTCGACTTTGACTGCGTGATTCATCCCGTGACGGTCGAGATGCTGGGCCACGCTCTCGATCAGGCTGCCGCGCAGAAGGCCGATCTCGTCATCGTGCGCCTGGACACGCCCGGCGGTCTGATGGCGGCCAGCCGCGACATGGTCCAGCGGATGATGGCCTCGCCGGTTCCCGTCGTCGCCTATGTCGCCCCTGGCGGTGCGCGCGCGGCTTCCGCGGGTTTCTTCCTCCTGCTTGCCAGCGACGTCGCGGCGATGGCCCCTGGCACGCGCACTGGCGCGGCCTCGCCCGTGATCCTTGGTCAGGAACTCGATCCTGTGATGCGCCGCAAAATCGAAAGTGACGCCGGCGCCTGGATGCGTTCGCTCGCCGAACAACGCGGCCGCAATGCCCAACTCGCGGAGAAAGCCGTCAGCGAAGCAAAGTCGTTCACCGATAAGGAGGCGCTTGCAGCGGGGTTGGTGGATCTGATTGCGGACGGCGAAGCCGACCTTCTGCGCCAACTCGACGGCCGCCGTGTCACCCGTCCCGGCCAACCCACGCGCACGCTCTCACTTAAATCGCCGGCGGTGACGGTCTACGAACCTACGTGGCGCGAAACCGTGCTCAAGTCCATCAGCGACCCCAACGTCGCGATCCTTCTCGTGCTTGGCGGCGCGCTTGCCCTGTACATCGAATTCTCCATGCCCGGCCTGATCGCACCCGGAGTGCTCGGCGGCATCCTCCTGCTGCTTGGCTTGGCCGCGCTTTCGGTGCTTCCCATCAACTGGCTGGGCGCGGCCCTCATCCTGCTCGCGCTGGCGCTGTTCGTTCTCGAAGCGAAGATCGCATCGCATGGCATCCTGGGCGTTGGCGGTGCGGTGGCTCTTGTGCTGGGCGCGATGATGCTCGTCGAAGGTCCGCCTGAGTTTCGTATCAGCCTCACAACCGCGCTCGGTGTTGGACTGCCTTTCGCCGCCATCAGCGTCTTTCTCGCCACGCTCGTATTCCGCTCGCGTCAGCACGCGGTGGAGACCGGCAACACAGGCATGGTCGGCGAGATCGGATTCGCTCTCACGCCGCTCGCTCCTTCCGGCAAAGTTTTTGTCCATGGCGAATACTGGAACGCCACCTCGTCGTCTCCCGTCGGCGAAGGAGCACGCATCCGGGTGCGCGGCGTCGATGGATTACATGTACAGGTTGAACCCGTTGAATCGTCCCATTAGGAGTTCGCTATGTTCACATTCCCGTTGGCCATCCTCATCCTGGCGCTCTACCTGCTGTCGAGCATCAAGATTCTGCGCGAGTACGAGCGTGCCGTCATCTTTCGCCTCGGGCGCGTTTTGCCAGAGACCAAGGGCCCCGGCCTGATTTTTGTCTTCGCGCCGATTGATCGCATGGTCCGTATGTCGCTGCGCATTGAAACAGTCGATATCCCGCCGCAGGATGTGGTGACGCGCGACAACGTCACTGTTAAAGTGAACGCGGTGCTCTTCTTCCGCGTGATGGATCCGCGCCGGGCCGTGCTTGAGGTCACCAACTATCTGTACGCCACGTCCCAGCTTTCACAAACCACACTACGCAGCATTCTGGGCGAAGTCGAATTGGACGACCTCCTCAGCCAGCGCGAGAAGATCAACCTCAGGCTGCAGAACGTCATCGACCTCGAAACCGACCCTTGGGGCATCAAGGTGGCCAAGGTTGAGGTGAAGGCCGTGGACATTCCGGAACAGATGATCCGCGCTATTTCCCGTCAGGCTGAGGCCGAGCGCGAGCGGCGCGCCAAAGTAATTCACGCCGAGGGCGAGTACATGGCCGCTGAGAAACTGGCGATGGCTGCCGAGGTCATTCAGAAGCAGCCGGCGGCGCTGCAACTGCGCTACCTGCAATCCCTCGTGGAAATCGGCGCCGAAAAGAACACCACCGTCGTCTTCCCGCTCCCGATTGACCTCGTTTCCGCGGTCACGAACGCGCTTAACCGCGCGGCTGCAGGCTGAGGCATTCGACCTCCTTCATCGCCTCCGCGCCGATCTCGAAGGAGCGTAGTCGAGCGCTGTGGTCGTAGATATCGGAGGTGAAGATCACCTCGTTTACGCCGGTGGCGCGGACGAACTCGGTGGCCTTGCGCTTCACGGTCTCCGGTCCCCCGACGAGTGCCACCGCCATTTTCGATTCGACAAGGCGTTGCTCGTCAGCGCTCCAGAGACCGTCCATCGAGTCGACGGGAGGTGGCGTGAACACACCGTGCCCGCGGATGAGGCTGCAGAAGCGCAGTTTGGGGGAGGTCGCAAGATGCTCAGCTTGCGCATCTGTTTCTGCGGCAATGAGTGGGACGCCCGCCATCGCATATGAAGTTTTGAGAAAGCGTGAGGGCTTGAATTCCTGGCGGTAGATGCGCAGCGCCTCGAACAGCATCTCCGGAGCGAAGTGGCTGGCAAAAGCGAACGGTAGTCCCATTTGCGCGGCTAACTGCGCGCTGTAGGTGCTCGAGCCGAGTAACCACATGGGGACGTTGGTCCCCTCGCCCGGCACGGCTTTCAACCGTTGTCCCGGTCCCGCCGGAGCCAGATAGGCAAGCAGTTCGGCAACCTGACCCGGGAAGTCTTCTCCCGAGTCCATTCCGCGGCGCAGGGCCCGCGCAGTCAGCATGTCGCTGCCCGGCGCGCGTCCGACACCAAGATCGATACGGCCCGGGTAGAGTGTTTCCAAAGTGCCGAACTGTTCGGCGACCACAAGCGCGGCATGATTGGGCAGCATGATGCCGCCTGAGCCGACGCGGATGGTGGACGTGCCACCCGCAACGTGGCCGATCAGTACGGCAGTCGCGGCGCTCGCGATTCCCGGCATGTTGTGATGTTCGGCGACCCAAAAACGCTTGTAACCCCAACGTTCAGCGTGGCGCGCCACATCGAGAGTGTGGCGGAAGGCGTCGGCGACCGTGCCGCCCGTCTTCACTGGGGCGAGGTCCAACACTGAATAACGAACGGACCGCAATTCTGTCATCCCTTACTTGGATGCAGCCCGCACGCGGAAAGTGGCGGCTCTATTTCGCCGGCGCGGCGGTTGGCTTCCAACCATAGGCGGACATGATGACGTTGAAGAGATGCGTGTTGGGGAAGAATCCTGTCACCTTGTCGGCGCCAGGGCCCATGGCGGCGGCGAGCACCTCCTCACCTGTGTGGGAGCGGCCGACACGGAGGGCGGGGATAGAGACGTCGGTGCGCGGGGGATGACCCGCCTTTTGCCACTCGGCGAAGCCTTTGAGCAGAGGTTCGCCGCGGCGTCCGCCCACGGTGCGGAGTTCAAAGGAGTGGTCGGCGGTGAAGAGAAGAAGCGTCTCGCGGACATCTACCTTCGAGGCGATGTCGCGAATGAGTTTGTCGAATTTGACGACGTTGTTGAGCCCGCGCTCCGGGTTGTCGGTGTGGGCGTCCCACTCGATCATGAGGAAGTAGCCCTTACGATTTTTCGAGAGGCGGTCGAGGGCGGCGTGAGCCATGGCGGGGACGTCGGCCGTGTCGTCGAGGAGCGCCAGGGGGCGGGCGTTGTCGGCCGGAATGTCGGCGACGCTAGAGTAGATGGGGCGCTTGTGTTCGGCTGCAACCGCATCCAGGTCTTTGCCGAGAGTCTTCACGTCGCCGTAGATCTTCTTGCGGCCTCCGCCGATCACGATGTCGATGCCATCGCCGAACTTCGGATCGAATATCTGCAGATAGATCTGCGCTTGTTTGGCCCGGTCGTTGGAGTGGCCATAGCAGGCGGCGGGGGTTGCGTCGGCAATGGAGACATTAGAGACAACGCCCGTGGAAAGGCCACGCTCTTCGGCGTATTCAAGAACTGTCTTAAGAACGGCGCCGTCGGTTTTGCCGCGCACGGTGGTCGCATCCTGGCTGATGACGCCGTTGTGCGTCTTGTGTCCGGTAACGATGGCGGTCATGCCGGCGGCAGAGTCGGTGACATACGCGAGCGCGGGCGAGGTGTCGGAGAGTCCAACATGCGGCCAGCTTTGCACAAAAAGTTTTTGCGGCTCGCCATAGCCGACCAGCGAGGCGGCGTTGAGCGTGGGAATTCCGCCTGCATCGGCGAGAAAGACGATGACATTTTTGGCGCGCTTCTTGGGCTTAGGCGCGGCGTGGACGGCGCAGCAAAGGGCGAGGACGAGGAGAATTCGGTATAGACGCATCGCCACGAGTTTATCCTGCGGCGGACCACGGGAGAATACGGCGCGCAATCAGGTCGGTGAAGATTGCATGACGGAGGCTGGGGGCGAGGTGAGTGGCATCGTCGTGCTCGCCAAACCAGACAAGCTCGGCAACTTCGGCTGAAGGAACCGGTTCGCCGGAGAGCGCGCCCGTAAAGAGCTCGATGCGAATGGAGCGGAACCCATCCGAGGCGGGCTGATCGTAGGTGCCAAGGAATTGAGGATCGATAAGCGTAGTGCCACTCAGCTCTTCGGCCAGCTCGCGCTGAAGAGCTTCGAGCGGCAGTTCGCCGGATTCCAGCTTGCCGCCGGGAAGCATCAGCGTGGCCGCCTTGTGGTTGCGGCACAGCAAGACGCGCGCATCGCGCAGGTAGAAGAGACCAGCCTTGTGGATGTCAGGCGTCATTGCAGCACAGGCAAGGTGAGGTGGTTGGCGGGGACAAAGAGGCTCCCTTCGGTTGTTCCCTGCGGCGCCGTGCGGCGAAGGCGCTCGCTCAGTTGCCGCGAGGTGATGGCGCCGGAGAGAGCTTGGGCAAACGCGCCGGTGACTGCGCGGACCTGAGCGGCCGACTCGTGCGCAAATTCCAGGCGGTAATGAGCAATACCGGCGGCGAGCCAGGAGTCGAGGTGCGCACTGCATTCCTGCGCTTCGGCGCCGAAGACGGCATTGCGGCAACCGACGTCGGCGAGCACGGGATGTGCGCGGCGGTTGACGTCGCGAAGCTCGACGCGGTGGTGTTCGCAGGGGCGGCCGCAGTCTTTGTAACTGGAGCCTGTGGAGAGGAAGCGCGCAAAGACGCAGTGCTCAGTGTGGAAGACGGGCAGATGCTGATAGGCAATGGCCTCAATGCGGTGCGCACCGGCCTCGTGGGCGAGAGCGGCAACCTGGGCGGCGTTGAGGTCGTGAGTAGGCGTAATGCGGTCAAGGTTCATCCCGAGCAGGAGATGGGCCGAAACAGCGTTTGCGGCGTTGAGGCTGAAATCGCCGGTCAGGGGCGGAGCCGCGCCAAGGCTCTGCAGATGGTGGAGAAGGCCGGCGGGGCGAACCAGCAGAGGACATCCGAGGCGTAGGAGGAAATCGACGATGCGCTCTTCGCCGGGCTTGAGGATGCGGGGCGTGGCGACGCGGACAGGAATTTTGGCTTCGAGAACGCGGTCGACGGAGGGTTTGAGGCCGTAGAGGTCGAGGTAGTCCAGAGTGATGGAGGCAGGCGCGAGTGAGAGTGCGGCGTCAAGCTGCTCGGGCGTGCGGACGAGAAGGTGAAGCGAGGGCTCGGCGGCAGGGGCGTGTTGTGCAGCGGTGGCGCGTTGGAGGAGATCGTCCGCGGCAAGTTGTGGATCGCGAACGGTGTGAGCGACGGGCTGCGACTGGAGCGCCTCGAGAGCTTCGACAGCCTGACGCCGCATGGCGTTGAGCAACGACGCGGGAGCAAAGACTGAGCCGTCAGTGTCGAGCGTGAGTCCGCCAAGCGAATAGGCGCTACTGCCGAGGCGTTCAAATTGCGCGCGAAGTTGGGTTTCTTCAATTGCCCGGTTTTGCGCTGATGGTAGAGCGTCTGGCGATGCGATGCTCACCGAGATATGGGGACGGGCGGCGAGTGTCCACGTGGTGTGGAGCGCTTCGTTAGCGCGTGCCGTTACATGGACATCGACGACTTGGCGGTGAATGGGAGCCGCAGGTTCTAAATACGGACGCAGCACTTTGTCGAGCGCGGGGTCGTGCGTGCGCCAAAGGAGATCGCCGGGGCGGATGCGGGCAAAGTTGAGCTCACCTTGGCCGAACTGCAGAGAGAGTTGTCCGCCAGCGGCGGGCGCAACCTGGTACAGGCGGCCGCCTTCTTCCGCTTCGGCGGGATCGCGCCAGTCGGCGGCATCGAACACGACACCGTCGCCAGGCTTGAGCGGCGCAATGGAGTGAGGCGCGGCGGGTTCGATGAGGACTTTGGGCGGTTGAATGGCACCGACGCGGCCCATCATGACTCCGCGGTGGCGCGGCGCGCGTCCACGCACGACAGCCTGATGATCGGTGCCAGTCATGAAGAACGGGCCGAGGCCACGCGAGTAGACCTGTTCGAGTTGCAACTCTTGGGCGGGCGTAATCGAGAGCGGTCGAGCGGCCCATGCGTCGTCGACGGCCTTACGATAGGCGCTCGTGGCGGCGGCCACGTACTCGGCGTCTTTGTAGCGCCCCTCAATTTTCAGAGTCGATACGCCTATATCGATGAGGTCGGGAACCTGGTGCAGCGCGTAGAGGTCGCCGGGCGAGAGGAGATAGCGGGCGTCGCCAAGGGGTTTCAACGCGCCGTCGACCAGCATCTCGTACGGAAGACGGCAGGCTTGGGCGCATTGTCCCCGATTGGCGCTGCGGCCACCCCAGGCTTCCGAGGAAAAACATTGGCCGGAATAGGCGACGCACAGCGCGCCGTGGACGAAGACTTCGAGTTCAACGCTGGTGGCTTTCGCGATGGCTCGAATTTCGTCCAGTGAGAGCTCCCGCGCAAGAGTCACGCGTGAGGCGCCCATCTGCTGGGCCCATGCTGCGCCGCGGGCGTCGGCGATGCTCATTTGCGTGGAGGCGTGAAGTTCGAGATCGGGAGCGATGGCGCGGGCGAGCGCGAGGATGCCGGGGTCCTGAACAATGATGGCGTCGGCGCCGGCTTCCGCTATGGCGGCCAATGCGCGCGCGGCCTCCCGCCATTCGTGGTCGAAGACGAGCGTGTTGAAAGTGACAAATCCACGGACGCCGCGGCGGTGCAGCGTGCGGAACACTTCCGGGAGTTCGGCGAGATCGAAGCCGGCCTTCGCACGCGCGGTGAAGTGTTTGAGGCCGAAATACACCGCGTCGGCGCCGGCCTCGATGGCGGCGTGGAGTTGGGGCCAGTGCCCAGCCGGGGCCATGACTTCGGGTTTGCGGCGAGCGGCCATGAAGGGGAACGTCTTCCTTCATTTTAGGGGTTGGGGTTGTCGGCGAGGCGATTTGAGTTAAATGCTCACAACCGGGCAAGGCGAGGAGCGGATGATGGCGTAGGAGTGGGTGCGTAGGCCGCCGAGAGTGCCGGCGGCGACACCGCGGCCGATGATGAGCAGGTCCGCGCCAGCGCGGGTCGCGGCCGTGTGGATGGCCTTGTGGACTTCCCCGAACTCGATGACGACGCTGGCTTGAATGCCAAATTTGCCGAGTACTTCCTCAAGTCTTTTACGGGCTTCGGATTCAAGCTCAGGACGCCAGGTTTCGTGCACGGCGGGAAGGGCGTGGATTACCGCCAATTCGACGCCCGCGGACTGAGCGAAATCACGCGCCCACTGGAGGTACTTGTCGCTCTTGCCGTCGAGGTCAACGGCGCACATCACGCAATCGAATTTTGGCGAGGGTGGCAGCGGCGCGTCCTCGATGTGCACGCCGGTCCATACGGCGCATTCGGCATCGTGGAGCACCTTTGCTGCGACAGAGCCTAGGAGAAGGCGGCGAAAACCGCCGAGGCCGTGGGTCGGAAGGAGAATGAGGTCGGCGGAGATATCTCGAGCGTGTTTGGCGATTTGGCGGGCGGGGTCGCCGTAGAGCAGCGTTCGAGTGGTTGGAATCGATGCCGATTCGGTCGCGAGGAACGACTGAAGCTCGCGGTTGGCAGCCTCGCCGGCGGTATCGTCAGGATCGCCGGAAAAACCGTACGCGCCGGTTGCTCTCGCGTCGACGACGTGAACAATGTGGACTTGCGACTGAAAACGGCGTGCCAATGCGAGACCGTAGGCTCCCGCTCCGCGGGACGGGGCGGAGAAATCGACGGGCAGGAGGATGCGATCGAGGCTGGGCATGCGAGACCTTAAGTGGTGATTGGTGGGCCCTGTAGGATTCGAACCTACGACCAAGGGATTATGAGTCCCCTGCTCTAACCGCTGAGCTAAGGGCCCGCACGTGGCCAATGTAGCATGAACGGGCGGTTGCGTTCGATTATGATGAGGCCACTATGCACACCAAACTCATTTCTTCCAGGCTCGTATTCACCGGCGCCGTGCTCGGCGCCTTTGTTGCCGGCACGATCGCCAGTGGAAAGCTGCCCGCGGTCTCGGCCGCGATGACGGCTGCATTGCCCGCAATGCTCCCCGCTGCACAGGCTCCAGCGCCGCCGGCCAATGACGGCAAACTGCGGGTCATCGTCTTCGGCGCGCATCCGGACGACGCCGAATACCGTGGCGCGGGCGTCGCGATGAAGTGGGCCGCGATGGGGCACCACGTAAAGCTCGTCTCGGCCACAAACGGCGACATCGGCCACTGGCGGGAAGCGGGCGGACCGCTTGCCATCCGCCGCGCAAACGAAGTGCGCGAGGTCGCGCGAAAGCTCGGCGTCTCCGTCGAGGTGCTGGACATTCACGATGGCGAGATCATGCCGACGCTCGAAAACCGCCGCACGATCACGCGGCTCATCCGCGAGTGGAACGCCGACGTGGTGATCACGAACCGCCCCAATGACTACCACCCCGACCACCGGTACACTTCGATCCTCGTGCAGGACTCGGCGTTCATGGTGACGGTGCCTTTTTTCGCGCCTGACGTGAAGCCGCTCGCGAAGAATCCGGTTTTTCTCTATGCGCCCGACCGTTTCCAACGCCCGAATCCGTTCCGCGCCGACGTGGCCGTGGCGATCGACGATGTGATGGACAAGACGCTGGACGCGCTGCTCGTGATGGAGTCGCAGATTCACGAAGGCGGAGCAAACGGCGACTCTAGCCTTTTTCCTGCAGGCGAGCCCGCGCGCACGCGGCGGCGCGAGGAGGTGCGCAAGAGTCTGGCCAATCGATACGCCGGCTACGCAAACAGCTACCGCACCGCGCTCGCCGAGTTTTATGGGCAGGCCCGCGCCAACCAGGTGCGCTATGCGCAAGCCTTCGAAGTGTGCGAGTACGGCCGCCAGCCGGGCAAAGACGAGTTACGCCGGCTGTTTCCTTTCTTCGACCGGTAGCGCGGCGGATTGGCGGGAACCAGTTCGAGTCGAACGAACCAACGGCCGGTAAGGCCGTTCAACGGTTTTGAAGACCGGGCCTGCCACCGGGCAAGATTGGCTCCCAAAGGTTTAAACAAGCTTGGTGTTGCGCACGGGCAGTTCGCGGATCCGTTTGCCCGTGGCTGCGAAAATCGCGTTGCAGATGGCCGGTGCTATAGGCGGTACGCCGGGTTCGCCGACACCGGCGGGCGGCGCCGTGCTGGCGACAATGTGGACATCGATCACACGCGGCGACTCGTCGATGCGCGCCACCGGATAAGTATCGAAATTCTTCTGCTGGATGACGCCGGCCTTCGCGGTCACCTCGCCGAGCATGGCGATGCTCGTGCCGAACACAGCGGCCCCTTCAAACTGGGCCTTGACGCGGTCGGGGTTGATGACGCGGCCGGGATCGATGGCGTAGGTGACGCGTGGGATTTTTATGTTGCCCTTTGCGTCGACCTCGACTTCCACCATCGCGGCAATGTAGGAGAGGAAACTACGGTGGGCGACGATACCGTAGCCCTTGCCGTTGCCCGATTTCTTATTCGCCCAGTTCGATCTGCTAGCGCACACTTCGAGAACGCGGCGAAGTCGTGCGGTATCGATGGGGAACTTGGGATTCGGCTTGTGTGCCGCGCCCTGTTTCACCATATCGGCGTCGATGACACGCCCGGCGCCGATCAGCTTCATGTAGTAATCGACGCGGTCGGC
>DASRHX010000549.1:0-3517 GCA_035650295.1 Bryobacteraceae bacterium
AGCCCTGGCGCGCGCTTTCCCAACTTTTGGCGACCAGGCAGCGGACAAGTTTCCCGCTGCGAATCCAGGCCATGGCTTCGTGGAAGTATTCGCTCGTGCGCGATTGCGTGCCCATCTGAATGATGCGCTTGTTTTTGCGGGCCGCGGCCACCATGCGGCGGCCCTCTTCGATGTTGTGGCCGTCCGGCTTTTCCACATACACGTCCTTGCCGGCCATGCACGCGAGAATGGTGGGAATCGCGTGCCAATGGTCCGGAGTGCCGACCACGAGCGCATCGATCTCGGAGTTATCGATCAGCTTCCGAAAATCCGTTTCGGTGGCAGGCTTTTTGCCCTGGATTTTTTCAACGCTGCGGGCGGCGCCGGGCAATTTGCGCGAATCGACGTCCGCCAGTGCGACCACCTCGACTTCCTTCAAGCCTGCGAACATTTGCATGAGCTGGCCTGCGCGTCCGGCGACGCCGACGCATCCGACTTGCAGGCGTTCGCTGGCGGCGGCTTTGGAGGTTTGGCCGGCGACCGCAAGGACCGCCGCGCCACAAAATGATGAGCCGAGAAACTGCCTGCGATTGAGGGCCTTCATGCGAGCGGCATAGCACCTTTGCCGCTCGCTGACCAGAACCGTCTTGCTGACAGCAGGCTACTGCTGGAGCCGGTAAAACTTGTTGCCCGGCCCAGTGAAAAGGCTCACGAAATTCCGGCCATTAATAACGATGGGCGGCGTACTGACAGGCGTCCATGCACCGCCAGTCAGGTTGTCGGCCTCTTGCAGCACAAATCCAGTGGACGGCGCAGGCCAGGTGATATTGACGTAATCGGGCACCAACTCGATCCTCAGTCGCGGTAGTCCACCGCCGGCAACAAAGGTCAGCAGGGTGGGGTCCGGAACTATGCCGTTCCCCACCAGATCAGTGATGCCGCTCACGCTCAATTCGTACGTTTCGCCGGCTACCAGGGTCCCGCCCAGCACAAGTGTAGCGGTCAGGCGATTGGATTCCAGGGTGGCACCCGTGACTCCGGCGCCCGGGAGTCCGTAACTGAAAGGGTCTCCGGCAGTTCCGGCGGTGACGAACTCATCATACTGGACAAGAATCGTCGACAAATCCGTACTGCTGCTGATGACATTCGTCGCGCGAGGCGGCGTGGTATCGGGCACGACTGTCAACGTGGCGTTCCCACTGAGCGCGGAGGACCCAATCTTCGCGGCCTCTACCCGGAAAGCTGCCCCACTGTCCGCGCTGGTCGCCTCGAAAGAATAGCTCGGTCCAAACGCATTGCTGGTGATGAGTACGTTATCGCGATACCATTTATAACTCACTGGAAGTCCGCTGGGGTTGTTCACTTGCACCGAGAAAGTCGCGATATGATTCTCCTCGATCGTGAGATTGGCCGGCCCTTGCGCAATCGTGAGCGTGCCGCCCAGATCGCGCGGCGCCAGCGGCGCACCAATAGCCGCGCCATACACCGCGTTGGTGTCCAGTTGGATGTTGGGCACGCCTGGCGGAACGCCCGCACCCAGCAGGCGTGCGGCCACTTTTATAAAGTCGGTGCCGGTGTCCGTCTTGTGCAACGTTTCGATATAGTAACCCCGGCCAGCCCGCAAACTGACCGGATTCGACACTACGCGTCCCCAGTTTCCGTCGTTGTCTGGTTGCTGTTCGTCGCGGAGAAACTGTTTGCCTGCTTCATCCAGGCCATTGGGATTTAAATACAAATCGCATCTGTCAATGCCGCGCATATAGAAAAGCCAATCCCCGGAGACTGGCGGAATGAAGACGCCGCGGATGCGTGATCCATAATCCTCGCGTGTATCATCGGGAAACGCCAGGCGCGAGTCAAAGACCCAGAGATTGGTTCGGAAGGTTGGATTGTTGGGATACAGCGGGCTGCTGGTCAGGTCAGGCACGGTTTCGCCGCCCATGCCATCGTATACCTCAAACACGAGGCTATTGCCAGGTCCACTGACCCAACTGCGGAAGGACGCGGGATTGTTGGTGCCGCCATTGGCGATGTCGTTTCCAACGAGGTCAATGATCCCATTAACCTGAACGGTATAGAGCGTGTCTTCGGCTAAAGCCGTGGACAGTTGGAGCGCCACGGTGCTGTCATTGGTTAAAATAACCGAGGCCGGGTTGCCAATTCCGCCCGAGATGACGTAGCGAGCCGGGTCGGTCGCGCCGACGGACTGGATTCTCTCGTTGAATTCGATGATTACCTGGTTCAATGAGGCCACCTGCGTCGCAAAACCAACGGTAGGATACGTGAATGCAGTAGCAATGCCCGGCCCGGTCACGTCTGCGTTTACAGTTACGTGGGCCACCGAACTGGTCTTGCGATCAAGCGGGTTATAAACCACAACATAATAATCGCCGCTGTCGCTCAAAGCCGCCTGAGAAACCGAATATGTGGCGAATGTGGCGTTCGGGATCTTAGTGTCTGATGATGGGCCTTTTTTATACCATTCGTAGAAAAGCGGCGTGCCCGATGCGGTAACAGACAGGCTGAAGGGCCGATTCTGCTCGACGGTGGTTTGAGCAGCGGGTTGCTGCGTGATTACGGGCGGAGCGAGCTCCACCTCCGCCAACAACATAGCCTGGATGGCATAGCTATAGGTATTATTCGCCGCGGTGCCACCAGGAATCTGCCCCACATAATTTGAAGATTGCACTGAGAAGGTCCCATCAGGCGCGGGAGTGATGAAATCCCATCCAATTACCGCCCCCGGCTTATTATCTCCGGCGTTCCAGGCCGCCTGGCCGGCTCCGAGACTCGCCGGATAGGTGTTGGAGGTGTATACGCCGGCGACGGCGCCTCCATTGCCGTTGATGTGCGCATCTACCCACGTCTGCGCGCCGATAATCGTCGCCACGCTCCACCGCAGCCCATAAGGTCCGCCACGGACGCCTGTGCCGCGAAAGATATAGCGTTTATTCGGATTCAAGCCGCTGATGGTGAAGGTCGCATAGTCGCTCCGTGCGGCTGAGGACTCCACACCAATCACGTTTCCCCCAGGTTGCGCTGAGCCATCATTGTTGATATCAACAATGCCTTTAAAAATCTGGGCAGCCGGCGTGTTGTCATTGCAACGAACGGCGAGGCCAAAAGCGTGGGGAGTTCCGGTGTGGAAACAACTGATCGTCACAGGCAACTGCTCTCCCGTGAGGAAGTTCGTAAGACTCCCGCTGGCGGTCCCCTCTCCCATGTCATGGCCTGTGGCCCTGGGATGTGTCACCCAGCCGTTAGTCGGGTTGGTGTAATTGGGCACACTATCGTTGTAAGCGACCCAGTTGGTGACTTGCGCGTGGCCCACGCCCAGCGCCACGAGACTCGCGATAACGATGCTGACTGCCAGTGCCCAATCTTTCTGAAACGAAGTACGCATTTGACCTTTCAATTGCGCGTCCCTCGACATCGACGCATGCCATGGCGCATCCAAATGCGCACTGCCCATCGTGGCCGACGCAGACGCAAGCTTTTTTACCGGAGTGCTTCTCAAGTAAATGAAATCCGAACGCGA
>DASRHX010000550.1:0-2895 GCA_035650295.1 Bryobacteraceae bacterium
TGGCTTTGTAGAGCAGCCGTACGGCATGCGCCTTGATGGTGATTCCGCGTTCGCGCTCCAGGTCCATCGTGTCGAGCACCTGAGCCATCATTTCGCGTTGAGAAAGGGCGCCCGTTGCTTCCAGCAGGCGGTCGGCAAGCGTACTCTTGCCGTGATCGATGTGCGCAATGATAGAGAAGTTCCGAATGAGCGATGGATCCATGAGTTAGAATGAAGCGATAGAAACGGGGTTTCCCCAATTATCCCATAGGCGGTCGAAAGGCCTGAATTTCCTGGCCAAACACCCGCGGCTCTGATATGTCCCATCAAATAATCGAAGGCCACCTCAATGCGAGCGGGCTGAAGTTCGCGATACTCGTTGGCCGATTCAACAGCTTCATTACCGAGCGCCTCCAGGCGGGAGCTCTCGACGCCTTGGCACGGTCCGGCGCGGCCGATCAGGACATCCAAATTGTCCGAGTGCCCGGTTCGTGGGAAATGCCCGCGATTGCCGCCGAGTTAATTCGCCAGAAAAAGCACGACGCGCTCATCTGCCTCGGATGCGTGATTCGCGGCGAAACACCCCACTTCGACTATGTCGCCGGAGAGGCCGCCAAGGGCCTGGGACAGTTGAGCCTGCAGCACGGCGTGCCGGTCGCCTTCGGCGTGCTCACCACAAATACGCTGGAGCAAGCCATAGACCGAGCCGGCGCCAAGAGTGGCAACAAGGGGTTTGATGCCGCGATAACAGCCATCGAAATGGCCAACCTAATGCGGCAGATTCGCTCTCGCGCCTGATCATGCCCTCCCGACAAAAGTCGCGTCAGCGCGCGCTGCAAATTCTCTACCTCATCGACATGCGTTCCGAAGGCGACGTGTCGACGGCGGAAGCCATTCGCAGCTACTTCCTCTCGCTGGGCGACGAGGAGGGAGAACCGGTGCATGAGGAGGACGACTTTGCTGAACAGTTGGTGAAGGGCTCCATCGAAAACAAACGGGAGATCGACCGCATTATCGTCGCCCACTCTCAGCACTGGCGCATCGAGCGCATGGCCGTAGTCGACCGCAACATCCTACGCTTGGCTAGTTTCGAAATGCTCAAACTCGCCACGCCGCCCCCTGTTGTCATCGATCAGGCGCTGGAATTGGCTGGCAAGTTTTCTTCGCCGGAATCGCTCAGCTTCCTGAACGGCGTGCTCGACGCCATTCATCACGAATTGTTCAACGGCCCGCCGCCCGTTTCCCCGCCGCGTGCTTCGGAACCCCCGCCAGCAGAATCCTGACGTCCATTACGTTGGTCCGCGTGGGTCCGGGCTTCAACAACAGGCCCAGAGGATCAAAGAATCGGTAGGAGTCGTTACGAGCCAAATAATCACGCGCGTCCATGCCTTTTGCCTTTGCGGCCGCTAAAGCGCCGCCGTCCGCAATCGCTCCCGCGGCGTCTGTCGGACCATCGGTACCATCCGTGCCACCGCTCAGCACACACACGTCAGGCATACCCGCCAAATCGATCGCACAGGCGAGCGCGAACTCCTGATTCCTGCCGCCTAAACCGCTGCCACGAATTGTGACCGTCGTTTCGCCGCCGCTGATCAGACAGGCAGGTTCGGCCAGCGGCCGGCGCTCCGCGCGAATTTCCTTCGCCATCGCCGCGTGCATCCCGGCTACATCGCGCGTCTCGCCTTCAATCCTGGTCGAGAGTACGAGCGTGCGATAACCCAGCTTGCGAGCCGTCGCGGCCGCTGCGTCGACAGCCAGCTTGTTCGAGCCGACGATCAGGTTCCGCACGCGCTCGAAGGCTGCATCGCCTGCCTTGGGAGTCTCGGGCAGCTTTCCTGCCGCGCCGTCTTCCAGCCTTCGCAGCACCGGAGTTGGCAGCTGCTTCGCAATACCGTATCCATCGAGCACGCGCATGCAATCGGCAAACGTAGTGGGATCGGGCGCGGTCGGTCCGGACCCAATGGACTCCAGAGAATCGCCGATTACGTCGCTCAGCATGAGGGCAATTACAGTCGCCGGGGCTGCGGCGCGCGCCAGTTGGCCGCCCTTGAACGTAGAGATGTGCTTGCGGATGGAGTTGATCTCGTGAATATTGGCCCCGCAAGCCAACAACAATTTTGTAGTTTCCTGTTTTTCGGCCAGAGTAATTGGCGCGGCAGGCGCGGGCGTAAGCGCTGAGGCCCCGCCGGAAATGACGGCAATCACCAAATCATTCGCACCGGCGCCTTCCGCCAGTTCGACCATCCTTCGAGCGCCTTCCACACCCGCTTCATCGGGCACCGGATGTCCGCATTCATGCACGTGAATTCGTTTCAGCGATGCACCGTGCCCGTATTTGGTGTTAATCCATCCCGCGCTGATGCGTTTGCCAAGCGCCTTCTCCACGGCCTGAGCCATGACAGCGCTTGCCTTGCCGGCGCCGATCACCAGCACGCGGTCGAACGAATCCAGCGGATATCGCTTCCCCCCAGCGATCAGCCTGTTCCCTTCGCAACGGAAGAACCGGCTCACCGCTTCCACTGGATCGGCGGCACGAAGAGCCGCCTCGAACATCTGCCGCGCATGTTTATGCTGCACTCGATTCGTCAGTCCCATAGCGGCAACTCCATCACGCGCTTCAACGTTGCGGCGCTATCGTTGGTATCGACGGGCACCCGGAAATCCGCCTTCGCATAGGCCAACTGGCGCTCCGCATAGAGTTCGGCAAACCTTTCCGGATCCTGCGCCAGCGGCCGGTGGTTCTGGCCTTCAATCCTTTGCTGGATCAACCCCAGTCCGGCATCTAACCACACTGATAGTCCGGCTTCGTGAAGGAGTTCTTGGTTGTTAGCCTGCGCGAATGTGCCGCCGCCCAGGGCGAGCACAACGGGCCTGCCGCAGAGCACCTGATGAACTCGCGCCTTCAACGCGTCGTGT
>DASRHX010000551.1:0-6950 GCA_035650295.1 Bryobacteraceae bacterium
TGCCGACTCCGCTTGGTCGAAACCGAAGCACGATGAGACCGATCACAATTTCCACAAGCCGTGGAAGCGCCAGGAATGTGCCGGCCCGGATTGTGATGCCCCAATGGTAAGCCGGGAAACTTCGCGAGTCGATCAGATGCCAGTTTGGATAATTGACAAAGGACTGGCAGATGTGAGCGCCGGTGTGCAGCAGCGCGATCGCACACAGGAGCAAGAACAGCTTTCGCCGCCCAGGTTCGCTCATTGTCTTGTCTCCTCGATCTACTGCCGCACACAGTGTGTCAGGGTACTCGGTCCGATCGGCTTCACGAGAGTGAAAAAGATCTCTTTCCCGTTCTTGACCACGACGAAGCGGAATTCACCGGCGGGCATGCCTGGGATGATAAGGAATGCTGTTCCCGTGCAATCGGGGTTGACTTTGTAGGTTCCGGAATTGGGTTGATCGATCGCGGCCGGTGTATTGACTCCCTTGACCGAGGCGACCTCGGTAAAATTGCCCTGACCATCGAAGATGCGGATACCTACACCGCGGCCCTCCACGATCGGAGCTCCGGGTGCAGGGCTTGCAGGCCTGGCCCCCACGAATGTAAATCCATAGGAACCCATGATTGTGCGTTCCGTACACATCCGCCCTTCCTGGGCCTGCAGGCCGCCGGCTAAAATCATCAACGATACTAGAGTCCTCATTACTTTTCTCCTTTTCAAAACTTGCGAGCTGGAAACTCGCACGCTCATCATGCGGCGAGCCCGTCTATGAGCGAATGGAGAAGCTCTGAAGTTGGTCTGAAGTCTTCCTGAAGGAAAGAACAGGTAAGCGAATCAGGAAGTTAACGCACTGGGTGTAGAATGGCCGGGCGAGGAGGGATCCTGAGCGCCGAGAGGTGGACCTTCGGAGACTTTGAACTCGACGTCGCTGAATTCCAACTTCTCGACCGGTCGGGCCCTGTGAAACTCGAGCGCATCCCGCTTGAGTTGATGATCCTGCTGGTCGAACGCCATGGCCAGCTGGTCAGCCGCGACGAGATCGCCACGCGCCTCTGGGGAAGCGGTGTGCACCTCGACATCGAGAGCGGGGTCAATACGGCCATCCGCAAGCTGCGCGCCGCCCTTAAGGATTCTCCGGAGAATCCCGTCTATATCGAAACCGTACCCGGTAGAGGATACCGCTTCATCGGACCGGTGTCCCAGGCAGCGCGTCCCACCGCGGCGGCCACTCGACCGGATCGTTCCAAACACTTGTGGAAGGTTGCCGGAGCTGCTCTCGGTCTTACAGCGGCGGCCGCTCTGGTCTATTACGGCGGTTTTTGGTCTGGCCGGCCCGCACCAGCGGCTTCGGTGACGGTCGCGGTGCTGCCATTTCACAACCTGAGCGGGGACCCCGAACAGGAGTACTTCAGCGACGGACTAACGGAGGAGACGATCGCTGCGCTCGGACGCATTGCGCCGTCTCACATCCGTGTTATTGCCTGGACATCGAGCATGGCTTACAAGGGCAGGCGCAAGACCGCAGCCGAGATCGGCAGCGAACTCGGCGCAGGCTACCTGGTCGAGAGTACTGTCCGCCGGGACCCGGAACATGTCCGCATAACAACAAAGCTGATCCGTGTGAAAGACCATGTGCAGCTCTGGAACAACACCTACGATTTGCAGCCATCGGGCCTGCTCCGGGTGCAGCAGGAGATCGGGACTACTATCGCCCGGCAAGTCGGCGGTGAATTTTCACCCCGCGCCGAGCATGCCGCAAGTAAGCCGCCTCCAGATGCGGACACGCATGACCTATATCTGCGGAGCCGGTACTACTGGAATCAGCGAACGCCCGAATCCATGCGCAAAAGTGTGCAGTACCTCGAGGCCGCGATTCAGAAGGATCCATCCTACGCGCTTGCCCATGCCGCACTGGCAGACACCTATATCGTTCAGGCATTTGTGACCGGGGCGGTCCAGCGGGACCTACTGAACCGAGTGCGGCTTGCAACCGGGAAAGCCCTTAGCCTGGACGCGAATCTTGCGGAAGCGCACACGGCGGCCGGGATGGCGAGCTTCTTCATGACTTGGGACTGGGCTTCCGCGGACCGCTCATTCCGGCGCGCGATTGAACTGAACCCCAATTACGGTATCGCGCATCAGTTCTACGCACATTTCTTATCGAACTCGCTACGGCCCAGAGAAGCCATCTCGGAGATTCAAAAGGCCCGTGAAATCGACCCGCTCTCACCCATGCCGCATGCGTTAGCAGGGGCGATTTTTGCAATGGCCAAGCGTCATGGGGATGCGCTTCCACTTCTCCAGCAGGCTCTCACGATTGATCCGGACTTCTTTCCCGCCCACTCGATTTTCGGTGTGTTGCATCAGCAGACCGGAAAACCTGATGTCGCGATCGAGGAATTTCGCAAGGCATACCGCCTTTCGCGCGGCAACATTCTTCAACTGGCGTACCAGGGTCATGTGCTGGGGCAAATCGGCCGCCGCGACGAAGCGGAACAAATCATCACGACCATGGACCAGATAGCGCAAAACCGGTTTGTTCCACCGTATGCCTTCGCACTTGTACACGCAGGGTTAGGGGATCGTGAGGCAGTATTCCAATGGCTGGAGAGGGCCTACGAAATGCGCGATGCCGTTATGGTGTTTCTGCCCGTCGACCCTAGGTGGGATTCACTTCGGTCCGACAAACGATTCCAGGATCTGTTGCGGCGCTGCGGCTTTCCGGTGTCGCGGTCGCACCATTAAGGGAGTCCCGCCGCGCGGCGAATCACGCCCGTCCTGTGCGTTCATCGGCGGCGGCGAATTACTCTGCCCTACTCATGCTGCAACGCGATCATCGGATCCGTACGTGATGCGCGGCGAGCGGGAATCAGGCAGGCGATCACCGCTACGAACAACAGCGTCCCGGTTACCGCGGCAATCACCGGAAGGTAGTCGGGACGGAAGCCGTAGAGCAGGCTCGTCATCAAACGCGTCGCCGCCATCGCCAGCGCCAGGCCCACTCCAAGTCCCGCCAGCGTGAGCATTAGCCCGCGGCGTCCAAACGACAGCAGGATGTTCGCCGACGTTGCGCCAAGCGCCATCCGTACTCCAATTTCGTTCGTGCGTTGCGTGACCGCGTAGGAAAGTACTCCGTACAATCCGAGCGACGCCAGTACCAGCGCGAGCAACGCGAACGCGGTCAATAGCGTTGTACTCTGCGACGGCGTCGACAATTGGCGGTCCACGATTTCTTCAAGGGTCCGAACGCGCCAGATGGGCTGGTTCTTGTCGACAGACCAAACCGCTTGACGGACCGCGGAAGCAATCGACTCCGGTTCGACAGACGTCCGAACTACGATGCCGCTCGGTTGGTCTCCGCTCTGGTCGGCCTGCTCATGCAGGCGATAGATCGTGGGTCTCAACTTTTCCGTCACCCCGCGATCGCGAATCTCCTTCACGACGCCGGCGACGGTGTACCAGTAGCCCTTTTCGTTAAGTTGTCCGAATTTGAGTTGCGCGCCAAGCGGCGAGCGCCCGGGAAAGTGGCGATCGGCAAAGGTCTCATTCACGATCGCCACCGGCGATTCCGAACGCCGGTCGGATATCTCAAAGAAACGCCCTTCGCGCAGGCGTGCCCCAATGGTGGGGAAGTAATCGCGGCTGACCACGCGCGTGAGCGCGACTTGCTGGGGAATGCGGTCCCTGGACTGGCCGGCCAGCAAATAAAACGTCGCCTGATCGGTGACTGTCAGTGGAATTCGGGAAATCGCTCCCGCGTTGACCACGCCGGGAACCGCGCGGACTTGGTCCAACTGTGCGTTGACGAAGGCCACACGCTGGTCAAAGTCGCGATAGCGGGAAAGCGGAGTTTCAAAAGTCAGCAACTTTTCGCTCCGCATACCGAGGTCGGTATTCCGCAAATTTTGAAAGGTCTGCAGCAGCAGGCCGCCGCTTGTCAGCAGCACCACGGCGAGAGCCGTCTCAATGACGATCAGCGAATTCTGGAGCCAATGGCTGCGCGCGCCGGAACTACCGCGGCCGCCGTCGCGCAGACCTTCTTGCAATGCGAATCGTGATCCGCCCAATGCGGGCGCAAGCCCAAACGTCAGTCCGGCGGCGATGGATACTGCCGCTGAAAACGCCAGCACGCGCCAGTCGAGGGCAAGCCGCACCGCGCCCATCGTCTCCGGCACCAGCGTCTCGAGAAATCGCATCGCGGGCACGGCCAGGGCCAGTCCGGCAGCGGCGCCAAGTCCGGCGAGCACGAGGCTTTCGGTGAGGAATTGCGCGGCCAGTCTTCCGCGTCCCGCCCCAAGGGCCGCCCGCACCGCCACTTCCCGGCCGCGCGCCGCGCCACGCGACATCAGCAGATTCGCCAGATTGACGCAGGCGATTAGCAGAAGCGCCGCCGAGGCGCACAGCAATACAATCAGCGCCGTTTGCGTCTTGCCCGCCATCTCCTCGCGCAACGGGGTGACGACTACGGAATGGGGGCCCCTGAAATCCCTCGCCGTCACCTGCAGGCTTAATGCCGCCATCGATTCCCTCGCCCGCTCCAGCGTCACTCCGGGTTTCAGCCGTGCGACTATGTGCGCGTCGTGATATGTGAAGTTCCTAAGCATCCGGGGAGGGAATGAAGCCGGCATCCAGATGTCGATGTTGCGCGCGGGCATGAAATAGAACTCGCGCGGCATGACGCCGATCACTTCGTACGGGTTGTCGTTCACGGTGATCTTGCGGCCCAATACATCGGGCGAACCGCCGTAGCGTCGCATCCACAGTCCGTGGCTGATGACCACTACCCGAACGCCTTTCTCGTCTTCTTCTTCGGTGAACGGTCGTCCAAGCTGTGGCCTTACGCCAAGAACGCTCCAGAAGTTCCCAGTGACTTTGCGGCCCGGAACTTGTTCAGGCTGGCCGTCGCCCGAAATCGACGCGTCACCCGATGTGGTCGCCGCGATGTCGGTGAAAACAGTGTTGAGGCGTCGCCACTCGTACCATTCGGCGGGCGTGGAATAGAACTTCGACTCACCCTCGAGCTTTTTCATCTCGTCCCAGATCATCACCAGACGGTCCGCGTCGGCATAGGGCAGAGGGCGAATCAGTACCGCGTCGAAGGCGCTGAACATAGCCGTGTTGACGCCGATGCCAAGGGCCAGCGTCGCGATTGCAATCGCCGAGAACCCCGGATTCCGGGGGATCTGGCGCAGCGCGTGGCGGGCATCGCGCGCAAGTTGCTACAGCCGTGTCCAAATGCTCATCTCGGTGCTCCGTGGCAGGTCATGCTCGACGTTCCACCCTACTCCGTAGACTCTCTACCATCGAGCGGGTTAGCGAAGTGACAGGGTATACGATAAAAAACAATGCAGGTCGGATTGGAAGCTGAGCGTTGGTGAAACTCAAAGCACTCTCAGAGCGCCAGACACGTTTGATTGCAAAGGCGCTGGCTGATCCTCGCCGCCATCAGATATTGAAACAGATTGGCGCGGAGGAAAAGGGCGTCGCCTGCATGGATGTGCGCGAGTGCCAATCGGTGACCGCGGCCACCCTTTCCCATCACATCAAGGAGTTGGAGACAGCGGGCCTGATCTCGATCGTCCGCGAGGGCAAGTTTGCCCGCCTGGTGCTGCGGCGCGACGTCCTGCGCGCCTATCTTCATCAACTTTCGACAATTTGACTTCACAAGCTGAATCCCTTCTCCTGCCCGCGACATCGATTAGATGGTTATCGAACTATCAAACGAATCAGGAGAAAAACAATGGCGAAACTAAAGAACAAAGTCGCGGTTGTGACGGGCGCATCGAAGGGCATCGGCGCCGGTATTGCAAAGGGACTGGCGGCCGAAGGTGCAACCGTCGTCGTGAACTATGCATCGAGCAAGGCCGATGCGGACCGCGTGGTCTCGCAAATCGTGGAAAAGGGTGGCAAAGCGGTTGCTATTCAAGGGGACGTGGCCAACGCCCAGGATGTGCAACGCATCTTCGCCGAAACCACAAAGAAGTTTGGGCGATTGGACGTCCTCGTGAACAATGCCGGCGTCTATCAATTTGCAGCGCTCGACGAGATTACAGAGGAGCACTTCCATCGCCATTTCAACACCAACGTTTTAGGACTCCTCTTAGCGACTCAGGAAGCGGCAAAGCGGTTCGGCCCCGAAGGCGGAAGCATCATCAACATCGGCTCCACTGCCAGCCAGTTGACGCCGCCCACAACCGCCGTCTATACGGCGACGAAAGGCGCCGTGGACGCGATTACGCACGTGCTGGCCAAGGAACTTGGGCCGAGGAAGATCCGCGTGAACTCCATCAATCCAGGGGTGGTGGAAACAGAGGGAACGCACACCGCCGGAGTCATCGGAAGCGACTTCCAGAAGCACTTCGAGTCACAGACGCCGCTCGGCCGCATCGCACAGCCGGCGGACATCGCGCCAATCGCCGTGTTTTTGGCGTCTCAAGATTCAGGCTGGTTGACCGGCGAAACGTTGCTCGCCTCCGGCGGACTGCGGTAAACGAATAGAACGCGCGGAGGAGAGCGGGTGCCTACTGCCCTTTCTCCTCCACCCGCTCCATCATCCAAACATTCCCCGCCACCTCGAACGCCGCATAGAACAGCTTCCCCGCCGCCACCGATAAGCCCACGTTCCACGGATCGCCCATGTCGCTGAGGTTCTCCCGCACCTCGTGAAAGTGCATGACACCGAACGCGTCACCCATCGCCTTGCCTGTCGCCATGTCCACGCGCCGCCCCCAAAAGCAGCGGTTGCCGTCGCGGTCGGAAAGGAACACGATCATGCCGCCGGCCGGCGACCAATACGCTTGCCGGTCCAAAGTGGCTCCTTCCACCAAGACCGACCAATCCTTCTGCTCGATCGCCGTCTTTCCGCCGCCAAACGGGGCGATGTAGATCTTTCTGTTTGAGCCCTCGCCCTGTTCGGTGAAGACTACCCATTTCCCGTCCGGCGACACACGCGGTGTAAACAACCC
>DASRHX010000552.1:0-4701 GCA_035650295.1 Bryobacteraceae bacterium
AGGCGTGCGAAATCGCGGCCACCGCCGCGAGTGGTCAGATCGTAGGCCTCCAAAGCGGTCACACCCTCACTCTACACTTAACCACCGCGAAAGCTGCCCGATCACCCTCGCCGCCCCCGCACCAAGTACGCATTGGCCCCATCGTCCGTCGTTTCGGACCAGCCGATGAAGATGCGGCCGCTCATGCCAAGGGCGACGCTGGGATAGTTCGAGGTGACGGCGCCTTCGCCGACGCGTTGGAGGGGCGTGAGCGCGCCGGGGCCCGTAATTTCCCGATAGTAGGCACCGACCTTGCCCCAGCCCGCGCCTTTGCCTCCTTCGCGGGCTTGAAAAACAAGACCAATGCGATCCCCGCCTTCGGCGAGTTGCGGATGCGTCGGATCAGTTGTGCCGGTAGAGACGCTGGCGCGATGGAGCCACGTTCTGCCGCCGTCCGCCGAGTCGGCCATGAGGATCGCCGGCTTGCCGCCCGCCTCGCTAAACCAAGTCATATAGAGCACGCCGTTCAAAGTGGCTATCGACGGCCCGACGTGCGGGCAGCCCTTAATCTTCCAGCCATCTCGCACGGCGAGGCGCTGTTTGCTCCAGGTTGCGCCCGAGTCGGACGACGCGGCGACCCAGATGTCGCGCATGTCACCGGCCTCAACGCCACGCCAAGCGGCGACCACTTGCCCCTTGGCGAAGCCAAAGGCGACGCGGCAGCAGGGGCAGACATCACGCGCGATCTCGATGTTTTTGGAGAACGTCTTGCCGCCGTCCTTGGAGGTGGCAACGTAGACGGCCGAGCCGGAACCTGTATAGTTCTCCGACTGCGAACGTCCGCGCATGTCGAGCCAGCCAGCGTAGATAGTTCCATCAGGACCGACGGCCGCGCCTTGGAAGCTGTGCGATGCCTGCGGGCCATCGTCGTCTATGGTCACGGCTTTCGTCCAACCGGGCCGCATCGCCGACGACGAAGCGAAGCGCACGAGCGTGCCGGGCTGATCCTTCACGCGCGCGTTCCACACAACGTAAACGGTGTCAGCGGCATCGCTATAGAAAAGCTGCGCGGAGTTCTCGCCGTGGTCGGACACTTCGCCCGGCACGTTGTTCACGCGCACGGTTTCCGTGAAGGTGTCGCCGAGGTCGGGCGAGGATTGAAACATCAGGTCCATTCCGCCGCCGGGCGCGGAAACGGAGTAAATCATCTGCAGGCCGTGCGCACGGCGCGTGACGAACTTCGGGCTACGGCCTTTCACGACGGCGCGCGCCTTTGCCTCAAACTCCGGCCGCGATTGGGGCAAAGTGCCCGCGGCGGCAAACGCCGGAGCGCTCAGCAGCAATTGAGAAAAGTTTCTCCGATTCATATCGAATGCTCCCTAGAATGTGAGTCGAACAGCGAGTTGCGCCTGACGTGGATCGTTGGCCGAGAGGGCTTGCCCAAAGTTGGGCGAGCCGAGCACACCGTCGGGCGGGTTGTAGCTCACCGTGTTCGTGAGATTGAAAGCCTCGGCGCGGAACTGGAGCTTCGCGCGCTCGGTGAGTGAGAAAGTCTTGAATAGCGACGCACTCCACGAAATCAGCGAGTCGCCGTTTTCCGTATTTCGTCCGATGGTGCCGAGGACACCGCGCGAGGGCGTCAACATCATCTTAGTGAAACCGGGAGCAAGGTCGATGGAGCGTTGCGCCGCTCCGCCGTTGCGCACGAGCGCGCCCGCGACCTCGACAATGCGGTTCGAGTTCGAACCCTGTGGATTGTCCGTGCCTGAAAAGAGAGAGTACGGACGGCCGCTATAGAGAGTCGTGATCCCCTGCGCCTGCCAACCGCCGAATACGCGGTTGCGCTTCATCCACGGCAGCTCGTAGCTCCAGGCGAAGCTAAAGGTGTGGCGCAGGTCGAAGTCGGATGGACCGCGGTTGAGCCGCCAGTTGCGTTCGTCGAGCGGCAGAATTTCGCGGGCCAGGTTTTGATTGCCTGTGGGAAAGTCGCTCACCTCGTCGATGAACTTGCTCCAGGTGTAAGAGGTGCGCATCATGAGTCCGCGCGTAGCCGTGCTCCAGCTCAACTGCATGGAGTGGTAGCTCGACGTCACGGCGGTTTCGAGTACGTTGACGACGCCCACGGTCGGGTCGGGCCGCTGGTTCTGCGCGAGCGCATCGCCGCCGTTTGGGCGTGAAACCCGGGGCAGCTTGCGGCCGAGGGTGCCGACATAGGCAGCGGTGAATGAGGTGCGGGGATTCCACAATTGGCGTTCGACAGCGAAGTTGAGGTGCTGCGAATAGGGCTGGCGGAGTCCGGCGTCGGGTATTACGAGGCCACTGGGAATGGACTGCGCGGCTCCGGCGAGGAGATCGGGAAAGGTGGGCTGGGCCGCGGCCAAGCTGGAAATGAGTGGAGGATTGAAGCGCGCAAGGCCAACGAAGCTGAGCTCGAGCACGTTGTAGTAGATGCCATAGCCACCGCGCACGACCGCTTTGCCGTCGCGGTCGGCACGGTAGGCAAAGCCAAAGCGAGGCGCGATGTTATTGCGGTCGGATTGGTAGCGATAGCGGTCCTGAATGAGGCCGTTTACTTCGTATGGCACGGCGTTGAACTCATATCGAACGCCGAGGTTCAAGGTGAGCCGCGGATGGATGCGCCAGTCGTCTTGCATGTAGGTATTTGTCTCGGTCGTACGCAGGCCGAGATAAGGATTGCCGATGTTGCGCGAATAAGAAGCGGCTCGTCCGGATAGGAAATCGTTTACGTTGAGGAAGCGCGCAATGCCGGTGAAGCCAGGCGTGAAGACGCCGCTGTTCGATTGCAGGCGGCGCAAAGCGAAGCCGGCCTTCACTGAGTGCGCTCCTTGGTACCAGTTCAGGTCGTCGCTCACTTGGAACGTATTTTGTGCCGTCTGGCGTCGCATAAAAGCGAAGTGGCCAAGAGCGGAGAGGCCAGTGGCGCTGACGGCGCCAACCAATCCGTTGCGGGCGGGGTCGCCCAGGGCCACGGGATCGATAAAGTCATCGTTCAAGTCAAATCTCGTGTAGCTGGCTCGCGCTTCATTCAGGATGGTCGCTCCGGGGGTCCAGGCATGTTGAAAGAGGTACGCCTTTGGGCCGATGTTGCTCGAATAGCGCGCAAAGCTGGCTCCAGCGACACCTTTGTTAGTCGAGTCGAGCAAAGTGCCCCGGAAGAAAACTCGATGCTGCGTGTTGAACTCGTGGTCGACGCGGAAGACTCCGCTCCATTGGTCGAGCGACGTGGGTGCACTCGAACGAAAGAGGTTCGTGCCGGGCACATTGGGGTCGGGATAGAGGGCCGCGAGCGCGGCGACGGCGGGCGCGGCTTGCGTCTTCTGCGCGGGTGTCAGCGTCTGCACAGTGGTCGCGTTGGTGGCGCGGCGAATACTCCACTCGTTGTTCACGAAGAAGAAGGTCCTGTTGCGGAAGATCGGACCGCCGATATTGAAGCCGAACTGATTCGCGCGAAGCGGCGGCTTGGCGATGTCGAAGGTGTTGCGCGCGTCGAGCTTGTCGTTGCGCAGGTAGTTAAACGCGAGGCCGTGCCAGTCGTTCGAGCCGCGCTTGGTGACAATGCTCATGATGGAACCGGACTGGCGGCCATACTCAGCTTTGAAGTTATGCGTGATGACCTGCATGCCTTCGATGGCTTCCGTAGAGATCAACTGCTCGCTAGCCCCCCGGCCCATGAGCAGGCCACCTTCGGCTTCATTGAAGTCGCTCGAATCGACCAGGTAGTTGTTGTTGCGATTGCGCGAACCGGAGACGGCGAAGGGGCGGTGCGCCGCTGTCGAAGGCGCCACACCCGCCGCGAGATAGGCTTGCGTGCGGAAGTTGCGGCCTGTACCGCCGCCGAGCATGGGCAAGTCCTGCATCTGCTGCAACGAGAAGCTGGCACCATTGGAGCCCGACTCGGTCTGCACGGTGGAGATTGCCTCGCCATTCACCGTGATCGACTGTTTAGCGGCTTCGGGTCGTAGCGTGACGCGCACGCTGCGTTCCTGGCCGATGACGAGGGCGAGACCTTCGACCACTGCGGCGGCGAGGCCGTCGCGGCTCACACAGACCTTGTAGGCTCCTGGCGCGAGCGACACAAATCGGGCCTGGCCGGCGGAAGAGCTAACCGATTCCTGACGTGCGCCTGTCTGCAAACTTTCGACCACCACTCGCGCACGGCGCACGGCGAGGCCCTGAGAATCGTCGACCTGAACGGATAGAGACGAACCAATATTTTGCGCGGAGGCTGTCCAAGCCAGCCCGCACAGGATGAATGAACAACGAAACAGCATGGATCACTCCTGTTCACAACTACGGCTGCAGAGCTGTAGGCGGATGTCAGGTGTGAGCGGGCGGCGGCCTTCCGTAGCGGGGATCGGGATCGTGCGACGGCGGCAACGCAACAGAGCGGTAAGCGGCGCGCTGCAACGGCAGAGGCGGCGCACTCTGGATTCCAGTGCGAGGGGCGTCGACAGCGTGCACAGAGGAACTCAGCGTCCCCTGGCAAGTCTGTTCGCACTTGGCACTTTGGAGGCGAAAGGCCGTGCGGCCATCGTTCGGTTTAGCGGACTTCTTACAGCAGCAGGACTTCTTGGTGCGGCAGCAGGACATGGTCTGTGCCGACGATCGTGGCAGCAACTCTTGCATCAAGGGGAATGCGAAAACGGCCACCATCGCCCATGCCGCCAAGAAGCGCGGCAATTCGGGGATACGGCGATGCAG